>NZ_DALZCD010000003.1:0-47211 GCF_031978025.1 Erwinia sp. | reverse complement strand
ATGGACTCCTTTTCGGGCAAAGAACAGGCGTATTTTCCTGCCGCCTGTTTCTTGTCTGCTCTTTCCAGCCTTCTCCTTCCCGCGATCGTTTACGCTTTTCCTTTTCGGTTATCCGGCGCGCACTTTTCATTTCTTCCCTGCCCTTTTCCGTCCTCGCTTTCCCTTAGCAAGATTATTGACACTCCCCCTGCCGTTTAGCCCGTTACAGCATCCCGGACTGTTAGCCTCTCTTATGCCCTTTTCCGCCCCCGCCTTCCCCTTACCGTGATTATTGACACTTCCCCTGCCGTTTGCACCCTGACCCGGCTGTTAGCCTCTCTCATACGCTTTCGGCATCCTTTTTCTCCTTACCGTGATTATTTACACTTTTCCCCGCCTTTTAACGTCTTTTCGCGCCCTGACCGCATTTTTCAGCAGGCCTGATGCTGCGCTTTGAGATATCATTTGCTTAACAATGAACCCTCTGATTCATAACAATGACGCTATCGACTTCTGTGCAACCTGTTTTTGACGGCCATAACGATCTTCTGCTGCGTCTGTGGATGCAGGAAACAGGCGATCCCGTGGCGGACTGCCTGCAGGGGAGCCTGAACGGCCATTTGGATCTGCCGCGGATGCGCCAGGGGGGCTTTGCTGGCGGCCTGTTTGCGGTATTCGTCCCGCCTGCGCAGTATATAAAGCAAAGTAAAACCAACTGGCAGGAAGCGGATCACGATCCGCTGGCGATTACTGAAGCCCAGATCGCCCTGCTGCATCAGATTGCCGACCGTTCTGAAGGCAAAGCCCGTGTCTGTCGCAGCGCGAGCGACATTGAGCGCTGTATTGAGCAGGGTGTGCTGGCGCTGGTGCTGCACATTGAAGGCGCAGAGGCGCTGGATGACGAGTGCAGCCAGCTTGACCGCTGGATGGAGGCAGGCCTGCGCAGCGTCGGCCCGCTGTGGAATCTGCAAAACCGCTTCGGCACTGGCGTCACCGGCGGCTTTCCCGGCTCGCCGGACAGCGGCGACGGGTTGACGCCGGTCGGGATCAATCTGCTTCGCGTTCTTAACCAGAAAAAACTGCTGATTGACCTGTCCCATATGAATGAGAAATCTTTCTGGCAGGTGGCCGACGTCAGCAATGCGCCGCTGGTGGCTACCCACTCCAACGTTCATGCGCTCTGCCCGCAGCCGCGTAATTTAACCGACGATCAGCTGGCCGCCATCGCACAGAGCGACGGCTTTGTCGGCGTTAACTTCGGCAATGCCTTTTTGCGCGCCGACGGCAAGCGCGATAGCAACACGCCGCTGCTGCAGATCGTGCGGCATCTTGATGCGCTGCTGGAAAAATTGGGTGAAGATCGCGTCGGCTTCGGCTCTGACTTTGACGGCATCAGCGTGCCGGACGAACTGGGCGACGCGGCCGGGCTGCCGAAACTGATCGCTTTACTGGCGCAGTCGGGCTATTCATCGACACTCATTGATAAGATTTGCCGGCGTAACTGGTTACGCGTACTGAAGAAAACCTGGGGAGAATAACGCTTCCCTGTTAATCCCTGCGGCTTACAGGGTTGATATCACTCTGACACAGGTGCACCATTTGCGCCGCCCAAGGGCGATATTTGACAATAAGCTGTTTACCTGCCGAACTTAACGGGCAGATTTTTCCCTTTACACCATGAGGAGCTCCGCTATGTGGACTAAACCCACTTTTGTTGATTTACGCTTAGGTCTGGAAGTCACGCTGTACATCTCCAACCGCTAAGCCCTTATGCCCACTCAGGTGGGCATTTCCTCTCTTTTTTTCTGGTCTACACATGCAAATTAACGTTCTTGGCTCTGCGGCCGGCGGCGGCTTTCCTCAATGGAACTGCAACTGTCGAAACTGTCAGGGCGTGCGTAACGGCACGCTGAAAACCTCGGCGCGCACGCAATCCTCCATCGCCATCAGCGACGACGGCGTCGATTTTGTGCTGTGCAATGCCTCGCCAGACATTGCTCACCAGATTGCCGCCACGCCCGAGCTAAATAAAAAAGATGTCCTGCGCGGGACCGCTATCGGTTCGATTATCCTGACTGACAGTCAGATTGACCATACCACCGGTCTGCTGAGCCTGAGAGAAGGCTGTCCGCACCAGGTTTGGTGTACGCCGGAAGTGCACGACGATCTCACTACCGGTTTCCCCGTATTTACCATGCTTTCGCACTGGAACGGCGGCCTGGTGCATCACGCCATCCAGCCCGGCGAGCCTTTCTCTGTGGCAGTCTGCCCGTCGCTGAGGTTTACGGCGATCCCGCTGCTCAGCAATGCGCCACCCTATTCGCAGTATCGCGGCAGACCGCTGCCCGGCCACAATGTCGCGCTGTTTATTGAAGATACCCGCAGCGGTAAAACGCTGATGTACGCGCCTGGTCTGGGCGAGCCGGACAGCGAGCTATTGGGCTGGTTGCAAAAGGCCGACTGCCTGCTGATTGACGGCACGCTGTGGCAGGACAACGAGCTGGCGACGACCGGCGTGGGCCGCAATACCGGTAAGGATATGGGACATCTGGCGCTGGCCGAAGAACAGGGGCTGATCGCCCTGCTGGCTTCGTTGCCCGCCGAGCGCAAAATCCTTATTCATATTAATAATACCAACCCGATCCTGGATGAAGAGTCGGCTGAACGTCAGGCGTTGACGCAGCACGGCATTGAAGTCAGCTGGGATGGCATGCGTATCGACCTGTGAGAAAACCATGCAACAGACTCCCATGACGCGCGAAGCGTTCGAGCAGGCGCTGCGCGCCAAAGGCGCTTATTACCATATTCATCATCCTTACCATATCGCCATGCATAATGGACAGGCGACGCGCGAACAAATCCAGGGTTGGGTGGCTAACCGCTTTTACTACCAGACCAGTATTCCCCTGAAAGACGCGGCGATTATGGCGAACTGCCCGGATCCACAAACGCGCCGTAAGTGGGTGCAGCGCATTCTCGATCACGACGGCCATCAGGGAAGCGAAGGCGGCATTGAAGCCTGGCTGCGCCTGGGCGAAGCGGTCGGCCTGAAGCGCGAGACGCTGCTGTCGGAGGAAAGGGTGCTGCCCGGCGTGCGTTTCGCGGTAGATGCTTACGTCAACTTCGCCCGCCGCGCGCGGTGGCAGGAGGCGGCCTGTAGCTCACTGACCGAGCTGTTCGCCCCGGAAATCCATCAGTCGCGCCTGGACAGCTGGCCACAGCACTATAAGTGGATCGAAGCCGAAGGTTATGGCTACTTCCGTGGCCGCCTGAGTCAGGCTAACCGTGATGTTGAGCACGGGCTGGCGCTGGCGCTGGACTATTTCACCACCGCTGAACAGCAGCAGCGTATGTTGTCTATTTTGCAGTTCAAGCTGGATATTCTCTGGAGTATGCTGGACGCCATGACGCTGGCCTATGCGCTGCATCGTCCGCCTTACCATACCGTGACCGACCAGCCCGTCTGGCATAAAGAGAGATTGCTGTAATGACCCTTAACGACCAGCAGATACCTGCGTTTCGCCGCGGCTACCGCCTGCAGTGGGAACCGACCCAAGATTGCCACGTGATCCTCTACCCGGAAGGGATGGCGAAGCTGAACGAAAGCGCCACCGCGATTTTGCAGCTGGTGGACGGCAAACGTCCGCTCGCGGCCGTCATTGCTGAACTGAATGCCCGTTTTCCCGATGCGGGCGGCGTGGATGAAGACGTCAAAGCGTTTTTTATGCAGGCCGTTGAACAGAAGTGGATAATTTTCCGTGAACTCGCTTAAGCCTAATCCGCCGCTCTGGCTGCTGGCCGAGCTGACCTATCGCTGTCCGTTGCAGTGTCCCTACTGCTCTAACCCGCTGGATTTTGCCCGGCAGGAGCAGGAGTTGACTACGGCGCAATGGATAGAAGTGTTCAAACAGGCACGCCAGATGGGCGCCGTCCAGCTGGGTTTTTCCGGTGGCGAGCCGCTGGTGCGCAAGGATCTGCCCGAGCTGATCCGTGCCGCGCGGGATCTGGGTTTTTATACCAACCTGATCACCTCCGGCATCGGGCTGACAGAGAAAAAGATCGACGCTTTTGCCGAAGCGGGCCTCGATCATATTCAGATCAGCTTTCAGGCGAGCGACGAGACGCTGAATGCCGCGCTGGCAGGATCGCAAAAAGCCTTCCAGCAAAAGCTGGCGATGGCGAAAGCGGTTAAGGCGCACGGCTACCCGATGGTGCTGAATTTTGTGCTGCACCGCCATAATATCGATCAGATCGATCGCATCATCGAACTGGCGATCGAGCTGGAGGCCGATGACGTCGAGCTGGCGACCTGTCAGTTTTACGGCTGGGCGCAGCTGAACCGTGAAGGGCTGTTGCCCACGCGCGAGCAGATCGCCAGCGCCGAAGCCGTGGTGCAGCACTATCGCGAAAAGATGAAGGATGACAGTAATTTCGCCAACCTGCTGTTTGTGACGCCCGACTACTATGAAGAGCGGCCGAAGGGCTGTATGGGCGGCTGGGGCGCGATTTTCCTGAGCGTGACGCCGGAAGGCATGGCGCTGCCTTGCCACAGCGCGCGCCAGCTGCCGATCGCCTTTCCGTCGGTGCTGGAACATACGCTGCAGGAGATCTGGTACGACTCGTTCGGCTTTAACAAATATCGCGGCTTCGACTGGATGCCCGAACCGTGCCGCTCCTGCTCCGAAAAAGAGAAGGATTTCGGCGGCTGCCGCTGTCAGGCCTTCATGCTGACCGGCAATGCGGACAATGCCGATCCCGTCTGCGCCAAGTCCCCGCATCACGGTCAGATCCTTGAGGCACGCGAGCAGGCCAACTGCAGCAATATCCAAATCAGCCAGCTGCAGTTCCGCAACCGCACTAACTCACAGCTGATCTTTAAAACCGAAGCGTGAACGGATCCTCCTCCCGCGTAGTGAACGGCCTGCGGATCACCTTGATCCACGAGCCGTCTGCCGATCGGGCGGCGGCGCTGTTCAGGCTGTCTGCCGGCAGTCTTGACGAACCGGCGCGCTGGCCAGGCCTGGTGCATCTGCTGGAACACGTGCTGTTTGCCGGTAGCGCCGGTTTTCAGCATGAGCAGCGACTGATGGCCTGGGCACCTGCGCATGGCGCAAAACTGAATGCCAGTACCCAGGCGCATTTCACCACCTGGTTTGTGGAGATCGCCCCTGAGAGGCTGGCGCAGGCGTTATGCAGGCTGACAGATATGTTGTCGCGCCCGCTGCTGTCCGGCAAGGCGATCGCGGCAGAAGCGGCGGCGATCGAGGCGGAATATCGCATGCTGCAAAGCCACGGCCCGACACTGTGCGAGGCAGCGCTGAGCCAGGCCTTTGCCGCGCCTCATCCTGTGCATGCGTTTCACGTGGGTAGCCAGCACCATTTCGGTGACGATACGGTCGCGCTACAGCAGGCGCTGCGTAACTGGCATCACCGCTTTTTCCATACCGGCAACCTTGAGCTCTGGCTGAGCGGCCCGCAGCCGCTGGCGGAGCTGGAAGCCATGGCGGCAGAGGCAGCCGCCGTTTTTCCCCGGGCCGACACCGCGCCTGACGCACCGACGAGGTTACAGCTTAACGAACAATCCGCTTTCGCGTTGCAAAGTGCTGCTGACCAGCATTTTCAACTGAGCTTTCTTGTTAACGATCGGCCCCCTGCCAGCCTGACGCTGCTGCGCGAGCTGCTGACCGATAAAGCATCGGGTAGCCTGCTGGCAACGCTGCGTGAACAGGGATTGTGTGATGAGATCTCATTGCTGGAGCCTTACCGCAGCGCGCGGCAGTCGGTAGCGAGCGTCCGTTTTCAGCTAAGCGGGCTTCAGCTGGCGCAGTGCGTCCGTATTGAAGCGCTGTTCCGTCGCTGGCTGGCACAGCTATCCGGGCTGACGATAACGCAGCGCGCGCACTATGCCAGCCTCACGCAGCGGCATTTCAGTCAGCTTTCTCCGCTCGATCGACTCCGCGAGCTGGCCTCAGGCTTCCCCCCGGCACAAGCGACCACGCCGCTGCCGCTGCCGCACAGCTTCAGTCGCCTGTGGGTATCGCCTACAGTCAGCGCGCCGGAAGTGCAGGCACAGGGTTTTACGCTAAAGCTGGCCGCTATTGACTGGCCGAAGGCGGCACCCGACACCTCGCTGGCTATGCATTTTTATTCGCCCGCAGCCCTGCCCGAAAGCCCTAAGCTCCCTGCAGCGCAAAGCGCGTTGGCAGTAGTGGATGCACCGGGCGATCCCACGTTGTTGCTTAGCGTTCAGCCAGGCCTGTTGCTTTGTCGGCGTACTGCCGCGCTGATTGAGGCCGCGTTGCAGCCTGTCATGGGTGATGCCTTGCATGGCGGTGGCGAACTGGTCTTTTCCCGGCAGCACGGGCTGTGGCAGCTACGGCTCAGCGGCCACAACGCACTACTCGCCGCCACGCTGAATCGAGCAGGGGTGGCTCTGGCGGATCCGTCGGCCGCCACCCAAGCCTTTGCCGGACGCCTTTTTCACAAGGCGCTGCAGGCTGATGATATCGCTATCCGCTGTTTACTGGCTCGCCTGCCCGATTTATTGAGCAGCACGTCAGCGGATTCGCTGACGACGATACGCTGGCAGGCTACGCTTTACGGCGGCGCGGACGATAGCGCAGACACCGTGTCACGGCTGCTGACCAGGCTGCCGGGCGTGATTGAGCCAGGCCGGTCGTCACCGCCGGTGTTTCCCACGCAGCCGCACTATGGTTGCCCGACGCCAGGAGAGGACGCAGCGGTGCTGGTGTTCTGTCCGCTGGCCGGGCCAGGTGCCATCGGCTTAACCCGCTGGCGCCTGCTCGCCGCAGTGTTTGAACCACGCTTTTTTCAGCAGCTGCGGGTCGAGGCCAACGTTGGCTACGTGGTCAGCTGCCGTTTTCATCAGGTCGCCGGACAGGCCGGCCTGCTGTTTGCGCTGCAATCGCCTGCTTTAAGCACGGAGGCACTTTTCCGACATATCGATCGGTTTATCGTCCGCATGGCGGAAACGGTAAAGGGTTTAACAGCCGAAACGCTTAATGACAGCTGGCTTTCACTGGTGACTGCCCTGCCCACCAGCACGCCACAGCACCGTGATCACATTACCGCCCACTGGTTACATCAGCAGCTTAACCTGCCGTTCGACGTTGCACAGCCCACGCCTGAGCAGCTGCGCCTTGCTTATCAACAGCTGACCGACAGCCGCGCACGCTGGTGGCGGCTGAGTAATAGCGCCTGACAAATTTTACCACCCGCCAAATTTAATCGATTCAGCTTATCTTTTATTCATTGCCTGAGCCCCGTACGGCATAAAGTTTCTCTTCGTGACTACCGATAAGCTTTATATCTTCTCCCCTTTTTCAGAGTACGCAACATGATAAAAAATATTAAAGTTGTGACCAGCATCGTTATCATGCTGGTGATTTTCAGTGGGTTGTTGCTGGTTTCCAGCGCGCTCTCTTTTAATGCCATCAGCCAGGACAAAAACAACTTCACCCGTGCCAGCGTGCTGACACAGCAACAGGGCCAGCTCAGCGATACCTGGCAGTCGCTGCTGAAAACGCGCATCGCCATTAACCGCGCGGCTATCCGCATCCTGAAAAAACAAACTGACCCGGATACGCTGGCGGCTATCAATAAGCTGCTGACCAGCGCCACTGCCCAGCTTGAACAGGCGCAGGCGCATTTTGACCGCTATCAGCATGCCCCCGTGCAGTCCGGACAAAGCAGAGAGATTGCCGCCAACCTGGCGGCCAGCTATCAGCAGATGGCCGATACGATGAAGCAGTCGGTCCAGTTTCTCGGCGCAAATAATTACGAGGCCTACGGCAATCTGGAAGCGCAAAAAGCCCAGGACAGTTTGGATACCAGCTATAACCAGTGGCGTGCCCAGAACAAGCAGCTGCTGGCGGCCGGCATTGAGGTTAACCAACAGGGCTTTACGCATATGATCTGGACGCTGGCAGCGGTGCTCGTGCTGCTGCTGGTGGTGGTGCTGGTCATCTGGAAAGTGATCAAGGAAGTCCTGCTGCATCCGCTAAAGCAGGTAGAAGAACATATCCAGCACATCGCCGAAGGCGAGCTGACCCGCACGCTGACGGTGGAAGGCCGTAGCGAAATAGCTACGCTGGCCACGCACCTCTCTGCCATGCAGCAGTCGCTGACCACTACCGTCAGCCACGTACGGGAAAGCTCCGACGCCATCTATAGCGGCGCGAGCGAAATTTCTATGGGCAATAATGACCTGTCGGCCCGTACCGAAGAGCAGGCCGCCTCGCTGGAGCAGACTGCAGCCAGTATGGAAGAGCTGACCGCCACGGTGAAACAGAACGCCGAAAATGCGCGTCAGGCCTCGCAGCTTGCGTCGAGCGCGTCGCAGACCGCGCTTAAAGGTGGTCAGGTGGTGGATGGCGTGGTACGCACTATGAGCGATATTGCCGGCAGCTCGAAGAAAATCGCCGACATTATCACCGTGATTGACGGTATCGCCTTCCAGACCAACATCCTGGCGCTTAATGCCGCTGTGGAAGCTGCCCGCGCGGGCGAACAGGGGCGCGGCTTTGCCGTGGTCGCAGGCGAAGTACGTAACCTTGCGCAGCGCAGCGCCCAGGCGGCGAAAGAGATCAAGACGCTGATTGAAGCCTCCGTCAGCCGCGTCGACGCCGGTTCGCTCCAGGTCGCTACCGCCGGAGAAACGATGCACGATATCGTTGACGCTGTAGGGCGCGTCACCGCCATTATGGCAGAGATCGCTTCCGCTTCTGACGAACAGAGTCGCGGTATCGATCAGATTGGCCAGGCGGTCACGGAGATGGATCGGGTAACGCAGCAGAACGCCTCGCTGGTACAGGAGTCCGCCGCCGCCGCCGCCTCGCTGGAGGAACAGGCTACCCGCCTGGCTCAGGCCGTTGCCGTGTTCCGGACCGGCCATTCGCGCGCGCCAGCCTTAAAGTCGGTCGCCGCCTCAGCGGCAAAGGCTCCGAAAAAAATGCAGCCAGCGACCGGTGAAGGAAACTGGGAAACGTTTTAAACAGGCGGCGCTGAGTCTCACCGCCCGTTCTGATGATGATACTTATGTGGCCGACCCGGATGTCGATAGCGCGTCGGCCATATTTTCTCAGGCGCAATGTCCAGCGCTTCAGCAATCAGCCGCTCGCCTTTTGGCCAGGGACGGCGCAATGCATTAGCCAGCGTCGAGGACGCCAGTCCCGCCTGCCGGGAAAGTGCCGATAAATTCGTCCCTCTCTTTTTTAACGCAGCGATAATGTCTGCGGTATGCCAGTCCTTTAGCTCCATCATGCCTCCTTTCTGTGAACCCAACGTTATTGGCGGCCAGCCCGCTTATCGTCTCATCTCTCTTCTCACACCGTTACCGCGGTTGATATCCCTTTCAGGGAGAAAAACCTCAGTCGCTGCAATACGGCGCGGAAACGCCAATATTATATTCTTTACCTACAACGGCATTTATTCTTTCTCTGTTATACAGCGAAAAGGCGCGTTTTTAAATATTTATTCCTCTAAATGCAGCGATTTATATAATAAAAAAACCATGCAAATCATTAGGTAGACCAGTAATGAGGATGGCTTATTTATACCAGTAAAATGCCGCGCATCCTCTCGTGAATAGCTAACAGGAATAGTTATCAGAACCATTACAGTACATGCCGCCAGCGAAAAAGATGATAATAATTATCACTCCTCCTTTTTGTGCGCTAAAAATATAAATATCTTTTTATCCGGTTTTTATTTCCGCATTTCCCGTGCATAATGCGGCAAATAAATGACTTTGCCTGCCAATCTCTGGAGCCGCTATGCTGACTGCCGAAATGACCGCTCGCCTGAACGATCAGTTAAATCTGGAATTTTTTTCCGCTAATCTCTATTTACAGATGAGCGCCTGGTGCGCCGATAAAGGGTTTGAGGGCGCCGCCGCCTTTCTGCGCGAGCACTCCCGCGAAGAGATGCAGCATATGCAACGCCTGTTTAACTACCTGAGCGATACCGGTGCCATGCCGGTTCTGGGCAGTATTGCAGCGCCACCGGTGACCTTTGATTCACTGAACAACGTGCTGGAACAGGCTTACGAGCACGAACAGCTGATCACCGCAAAAATTAATGAACTGGCCCATGCGGCGATGACTTCTCAGGACTACTCCACCTTCAACTTCCTGCAATGGTACGTGGCCGAGCAGCACGAAGAAGAGAAGCTGTTTAAATCCGTACTGGATAAGCTGGCGCTGGTCGGCACCAGCGGTAAAGGGCTGTTCTTTGTCGATAAAGATCTCATGCAGATGAGCACCTCAGACGAGCAGGCCTGAGGTTAAGGGGCGATCGCCGTCGCCCCGCAGGTGCTCTTCTTTTCTGTTACAGCGTCAGATGATAGAACTTCGTATCCACTTTCATGACGGGAAAAGCGGCAGGTAACGCGGCTTCGGCCACTTCGCTAAAGCCGTTTTTCTCGTAAAAACGGTGCGCTGCCAGGAATTTTGCGGTGGTGCCCAGCCAGATAGCCTGAAGCTGCTGCCCGCGAGCGTGCGCAAGCAGCGTTTGCAGCAGGCTGTTGGCGACTCCCCGATCCTTGCCTCGCCAACCTTCTGCCACAAACATCTTTCGCAACGCGGCTTGCCCCTCGCCGATATCCTTCAGCGCGATACAGCCCACCACGGCATCATCAGCTGTTGCCACCCAAAACTCGCCCGCGCCCTGCTGATAAAAATTCGGGATATCGTTAAGGTCTGGCTGCTGCTCTACCGAAATCGGGATACCGAACTCATGATTCTGGATAGGCAGGATCAGATGGTTGACGCCTGCCTGGTAACGAGAATGAAAGCGCTGCACGATAAAGGAGGTATTCATGGTAAAAGACCTTTTTCAGCCCGCCTGTTGCGCGATGTTTTGCAGACAGGTCGCAAATACGCCTTCGCTAACGCTCTTCGCCACTTCCTGCTCATCATGCCCCGCATTGACCTTGAAATCCGCCCACCATTCCGCCAGCGTAGTGCCGTCGTTTTTCGGCGTCAGCTTCACCACCGCTACGTAATCCGTGACCGGCATAATGCCGTCCAGGATCGCGTAGTGCAGCTCCCAATGGGCTTTATCCAGTTTTACCAGACGCTCCCGTACTGTACCGTCGGGCAGCGTGAGTTTTCTGACCACGCCAACCTTGCTTTCCATCGCGCCATCTTCCAGTTCGCTGTGGGAGATGGCCGGATGAATGTTCGGTATCCCGTTAAAGTCGGCAATCAACGGCCAGATTTTTTCTGGCGTGGCGGTAATGATACGGCTGGCATAAGACGTGTGCGACATAACAATACTCCTGTGAATATTAAAAAATTTAACTCTAGCATGGAATACAGCATGCTTTTATCCGTTGCTGCGCGTGACGTAAAAAAAGCCGGACATTTAAAAAATGCCCGGCTTTACGCTTAGTGTTTAACGCTTAGCACGCCGTTAAATTTCCGTCCATGGACGGCCATCGCCATCGGGTGCGCCGGTGGTACTATCAAGGCCGGGTTCAATATTTGGCCCGATCCACCACCTGGCAAGATAGTTTCGCCCCTTATGGGAAACCCGTTCGCCACCGTTATAAATCCGGTTTGCTTCCCACAGTGGATAAAGCGAGGGCGTAGGTTCCGGTACTTCCGGCTCCTCTGGTACTTCCCGCTCTTCCGGCTCTTCCGGTACTTCCGGCTCTTCTGGTACTTCTGGTACTTCTGGTACTTCCGGTACTTCCGGTTCTTCCGGTTCTTCCGGCTCCTCCGGCTCCTCTGGTACTTCCGGCTCCTCCGGCTCTTCTGGTACTTCCGGCTCCTCCGGTATCTTGCTATCGAAGCGCATATCAAAGTCCGTTGCAGGCCTTCCGGCAACCAGTTGGGAAGGCAGGCGGTCAAAGTTGGTTAATCGTTTATAGCCATAGGCTTCAATAGTGGCGACAGTTTGTGCTGTCAGATTAAATTTCCAGAGCCGGAAGAACTCAACCAGGTTGGTTTGGGTTATCTTCGAAGCCATCATTGCCAGCACGTTCATCTGCTGGTCGTCCGTCGCGCCGAGAGTAAACTCCGGATCGCTTACTTGCCCAGCCAGATTAGCTCTGTAGCGCTGATGCAGGTCGAACATAAAATATTTGCCGAAAATAAAGAAAAGATGATGGAACATATTTTCCCGACTTTCCCGATCCAGACTGGCATAAGAACTGCTTCTGGCAATGGCGTTATAGGAGGTTCTGAACAGGGGATCGTAGCGCTCCACCAGCGAGGAAAGGCGGGTATTATAGGCACGGACGGCAAAGGCATAGATATTTACGCTTACCTCCATCTGGCCGCCCCAGTTTAACCCCCGTGTTTGCAAAGTATGACCAACCTCATGCCATATGCCCCAGAAGCTGCGAACCTCAGCAGGCGTAACCATACGACGAGTCAAATCGCCAAAATAATTCAGCCGGTCGTGCGTGGCCGACATATAGCCGCTGCTGAGGCGTACATAGTGATAAGGATTGTGGTCAGGTCGATGCAACGGATTGGCATGGTTCGGGCTCAGGCCCGCTGCAAAATGCGCGGCAACAATATACTCGTCGTAAATATCAGCCAGCTCCTGCATATTGACCTGGTTCTGCCGGGCCTTGAAAAATTCGCGATCTATAATCAGGATAAAAGAGTCGGAAACCATTTCATAAAAATTGGCCTCTTTATAAATGTTAATCATCTCCAGCCACTGACGCTGTGTGGTCTGCCGGGTTCTGAAGACCGGATAATAGAGCGCGTTAGTTGCCATAATGCGGAACTGCGCTTTTCTCTCCGTATCGTTAACGTCAGATGACATAGCCTGAATGTAGAAAGGGTTATCTCCACCGGCTACGTTAATCACATTCATGCCTTTTTTCAGGCGATGCGTCACCGATCCCGTCCACTGACCTTCTCTGGCGATAAGGGTGTCGCCTGGCTTTACACCATCAATCCAGATAAGCACCCGGGTAGCCTGGCGGAAAAACAGCCCGGTAACGTTACGCTCCGCACGACGGAACTGGCATCTTATACGGTTCATTTCTGCCGCAGCGGTTGGCCTCACAGAAAGAGAATAAGTTTCCTCAACCTGAGGCAAATCCGCATGGACGCCGGTATAAATGATGTGGGGTGCGTTCAGATCGTCGACAGGAACAGACCGTGAGCCGATGGGTTTCCAGCGGGTGCCATTTGAGCTGCCATAAATGCGTATATCGCTTATTCGGCCTTCGGTAACATTGGCCAGGGGCGTATAGATAATCGCGTTGACGTCTGTCGAGACTCCCAGATCGATCACACAATAGTTAGGCAGCGCGTCATTCACTTTCCAACAGGTGGTCGCCTGGCCATCAAACAGATTTTGCGCCCCCTGCATTGAGGTTGCTTCGATAACACGCAGCTGGTTTGGATTCAGTACCATGCCGGAGCTGGTGATAACGTCAATCCCGGCCATACACGTCACGTTCTGGTTGTTCGCTTCACCCATGGCGACAATCTTAATAAAATGGATAGCGTTTGCACTGCCCATCGTTTCTTCCTGCGTTTCTAACACCAGCTGAGGCTGCAGACGGCTCACCCAGGCAGAAGAAAACTCATGGTAGAGAAGAGGCTCACTGCTTTCCAGGGCCAGCGAAAATTTCCCGCTGGCGAGCAGCTCGCTAAAAGGCACGCCGCCGTCCAGCTCTATTGTCAGCCAGCCCTGATCATCCGCATCGGCGGTATTAAACGATGCCAGCCGAACGCTTTTCTTAGGGCGGTTGACCCAGTTAAAGGATGTTTGCCAAAAATCACTGTTTTCGACCAGAAAAACGTCGACATTGCCCGTTGCATTAGAACGACGATGCAAACGCAGCGTTGCCCGCCCAATCAGTCCACTGTGATTATACTTTGCCACGTCGAAGCCGAGAAAGGCGACGCGATGGGTGGCGCCGTTATTATCGTCTCGTTTCACAATCAATCGTGTTGGCTGCTGTTCTGACAGCACGCCGCTGTTGGCGACAAAAGTATTAGAGGTAACCGTCTGAATAAAGGTTTTTTTCTCGCTGCATGGTAGCGGAGAGACTTGTTTGATAACTGCTTCAGCAGAAGACATAAAAAGCACCCTATAATATAGTGCTCCGGTAATAAACGCGGAGAAAAATGGAGCCACCACCCTGCAAGAAGAAAACAGAAGAATATAATGATAAAAAATTATTTTTTATTATTAAGCCTTTTTGCGCTTCTCTTCCAAAACAATCTGAATATATCTGATAAATTAATCACTATTTTTAAATATGCATCCCATCAACGTATTTTTAAACAGAGGGTAAATTCGGCCATTCATTATTCACCAGAAAGGGGATGCCGCTATCGACTTTAATCAATAATGAATGTGCTTTTCAGATATTTTTAAGAACCGCCCTTTTATTCTTTAGCATAATAAAATCATAGATTTTTCTATTTGATAGCCGGGAGCACTCTGCTTAGTTTCATACTCTTCAAATGGCCACTTTATTGAGCTTTGTCCTGGCCAGGCTTGCCCGCCCGCTGGTTTTTGCCCCTCTTAAAGGATCGTCAGTCTGTAACATGACGGATAATTAGCCGTTACCCCTGATTTCTACCACGCTTATTCCGCTTATCTTTGTTGGCGTCCGCTGTATGTGCACCAGCGTGAGCACGTTCTTACCCTCGGCATCAGCGCGAAGGTAACCCTATCACCATAACCATATTGACCGAACTGTCCGTCTGGCCAGCCACTGTCAGTTCGCTTTCTGTGTGGCCCGGTGTGCTTTCAGGATCAGACTGGCGTGACAAATGATTATTTGCCCCGTTAAACAGCGCCTACCCTCGGTGGCGATATACCGCTTCTGGATTTTTTCCGCGTAATGATGAGGAGGCGCAGCCTGCCATCGGTTACCTGTTCATCGCGCCTGCCCGCTGCTGGCAGTGTTGTCCACTCAGAGCGCGCAGCCACTAGCGACACGCTGGCGACAACGCTAAAAAGAACCCGGCTCGATTTTGGCGCGCTGCCCGAAAGGGGTGTAAAAACCGAGGAGCCGGTAGCGGTAAAATAACGCAACACAAAAGGTCATTCGGGGCAGAAGACGCCCTTTTATAACGCGACACAGAAGGTCCTTTGGGCGCGAAGAGGCTCTTTATAACGCGATACAAAAGGTCCTTTGGCCGCGAAGACGCCCTTTATAATGCGACACAGAAGGTCCTTTGGCCGCGAAGACGCCCCTTTATAACGCGACACAGAAGGTCCTTCGGGAGCGAACGCGCCCCTTTTCTTTTATCCTTTATGGGCCGCCGCAGCGGAAAGATCCAGCCGCTGCCAGAAGTTCTGCTCCGGTGTGCTGCCGGCAAGCGGATAACCGCCGTCAATAGCGGTCGCGATCATGCGTTGACGACGCTGCTGCGCGTTCAGATGCGGCAGGGCGGCCTCTAACAGAACCTCAGCCCCTTCCGGCACGGTAACTGAATCCTTCTTCACTTTTTGCTGCGGCAGATCCCAGGTCATCGCAAAGCGAGCAAACTGCTGCATCTGCGGCGCGGCATAAGGATCGGCTGTGCCTGACGGTTTGGCGCATTCGGCGAGCGTGGTACCGCACTCTTTCTCCAGCGCGGCACGCAGCTGCTCCTTCGCTTCGGCCAATAGTGCGCGATACTTCGCATCGTTGAGATAGTGCGCCACGTTGCGCTGTGCCACCATGCGCGAACCTGTCAGATCGATGGGATAGTGCACGCCCAGCACCATGCGTGAATAGCCATAACGTGAGGCGCGATCCACCAGTGGCACAAAGCGTTCCGGTACCATTACGCCTAACAGCAGCGCATCGGTCCAGGCCGTATTAGTGTGTCCACTGGGAAAAGAGCCTTCACTCGCCTGATAGGGCTGGTTGTCTTTTACCACTGCCGTATCCGGCACTGCATGGATAGTGTTACCCGGCATCAGGAACGGGCGAGGATAATTAAAGTGCGTTTTGGCTGCGCCGGTACTGACCTCACTGGCCTTAATCAGCGCGGCCGCGCGGCCGATCTCGCCTTTATTATAGGCGTTCAGAAAGGCCTTACCCAGCCTGGGTCCCAGCGCATCTGCCAGAAAAAAGAGATAGTTTTGCCCTTCCGCATCGATAATCGCCTGACGGCGCTGGCCGTCGGTCGCGCTGAGGTTAACCTGTTCCACGCGCTGCATACTGGCATCCAGCTCGCTTTTCGGCAGCGTGGTGAAAGCGCTCAGCAGCGCGATGCCCGCCTGCTGGTTGGCTTTCTTGTCAAAGTCATAGCCACTGGCCTTAAGCCAGCCGGTATCCGCCAGCTTATCGCTCTGCGCGGTTTTCTCCAGCTGCGCACGCGTCAGTTTGGCGGCATTACCCTGCAGCGCGCTGATGAGCGATTGCTGGATCTGAGCGTCAAAAGCCGCAAAGTCAGCATCGCTGCTGGCAGGCGTGGTGGTGTCCACAATGGACTGGATTCGATCGAGATCAACGGGTGCGGTTTTGGCGTAAACGACCTGCCCAAGCAGCAGCGCACTGGCCAACAGAGAATAGCGAAAGCGCATGAAATTTCCTTAATTTATATCAGTTAGTTTTATGGCGTTCATGCTGGAAGAGGTTGATGACAGGAAGGTGACAACTTATATTTTGAAACGAATTGACGCTGGGGTTGGGCCGTTTCCCTGCGGCCCGGGCTCTTTCTTAACCGCCGACCACCGGCTTTTTGGTTTTATCCAACGCCTGCATAAAAACGTCGTCAAGATGCAAATGCTGGCGCACCAGCTGGGGCGGCGTTGAGGCCAGCCATTGATTCAACGAAATATCCGCATAGTAGCTGCTTTTAAACAGCTCCAGAAAACGCAGCGGCTTGTCACCGGTGTTTTCTACATAATGACCCATTGCGAAAGGCACATAGCCGACATCACCCGCGCGAAAATCGAAAGTGCGCGCCTGCCCCGAGGAGGCAAACACCCCCATACGGCCTTCACCTTCCAGATAGTATTGCCATTCGTCGGTATTGGGATGCCAGTGCAGCTCGCGCATCGCGCCCGGTTGGAGTTCTACCAGCGCCGCCGCGATGGTTTTTGAAACCTTAAAGACGGAGGAATCGGTAATCCGTACCGTGCCGCCCTTCAGCGTGATGGGTTGCTGCGCCAGCATTCGGTGGCTGAAAGCCGTCGTGGAGCGGGTTGCGCCCGCAATGGCATCCTGCTGCAGATCGCCCGGTGTTGTGGCAGCGAAAATATATTCATCGGCCGGCGAAGGGAGCTTGCTGAAAGTTTCTGGTGGCACGCCGAAGTTTTTCGCCAGCACCTCCGGCGGCACGTGCTTAAACCAGTCACTAAGCAGGAAAGTACTGTCTTCATCAAAGCCGCCATTGTCGAATGCCAGCAGGAACTCGCAGCCGTCCGGACCCAGCCCCTGAATCGAGTGCGGCACGCCGGGAGGAAAATACCAGAGATCGCCCACGCCTACGTCATCCACAAACCAGTGGCCGTCCACGTCCAGTGCGGTGATGCGTGCCTTGCCGTACAGCATATAGGCCCATTCACCCTCTTTGTGCCAGTGCAGCTCGCGGATACCGCCGTTGTTAAGGCGCATATTAACGCCGGCAATGCTTTTGGAAACGCCCAGCTCGCGTTCGGTAATCTGCCGCGTCCAGCCGCCGCTGCCTTTGCGCACGTGTGAATCGCTATAGGAAAAACGCAGGTTAGGCAGCGTGCCGCTGTCGGTGGAGGGCGGATTGACGATATCGGCGTTTTCTCCCTGCCGCAGCGGATCGTGTGGGCCGGGATCGCTGCCGCCCATCTGGCCGTTCCAGGGTTGTGCGGCGACGGTACGATCGTGAGCATGAACGGAGCCAGCCGCCAGCGCGACGGTTCCTCCGGCGGCAAAGGTCATAAAGCTGCGACGTGTAATAGGATTCATGTCTGCTTCCTTGTGTCGAAAAGTTAAGGTGCATCGCGCTGTACAGCGGACGCGAACTTAAGATTAACTACACAAAAATCAACAGACCCTAACTGCGGAAAAGCTTAACTTCGATGATTTGTAAAAAATAAGGCATCTAAAAATTTTATCGATACTTTAGAAAAATTTATAAAAAATGGTCTATTGAGGGGCGTAATTCTAACGTCAGAACGTGGTTAATTCTATTTGCCAGCAGCAATCTCTTCCAGGCGCCTGCGGCCATCAATTATTTTTATTAAAGGGAAGGTGCGCAGGAAACAACTGGTTACGTGGTTACGCAGGTGGAAAAATATCGTGGCGACATTATCACCCTCACGTGGCGAACCGGGGCCATGCAGCGGCCTGCAAACACTCAGCCCTTTCAGGAAGCGTAAATACCGTCAGGTTATAAAAATGAAGGGGGGCGCGTCTGGCGTAACAGACGCGTCGGGAGGAAGTAAAAGATTTAGTTCTGTAACGGGTGCCAGATTTCCGTTACCGCACCTTCACCGCCGGTAATTGGATCGAACGGTGGAACAGGCACGCGCTTGATAGCGTGTAGCGAGGCCTCCACGTCTTCCAGATCGCTGCGTCGTGTGACCGGCTCCATTTTTTGTGGGTAAGCGCCCACGGCAAAAAAATCCTCACTGGCCGCCATCTGCTGATGACCGACGCCCGCAGGGATCAGGATGGCGTCGCCCGCATGGACGGTAACTGCCCTGCCCGTTTCGCCACCGAAGAGAATTTGTGCCCAACCCGCGCCAATGCCCAACAGCTCATGGGTGTTGGGATGATAATGCGTATAAGGATAGATCGGCGCACGCCAACGCGGCGTCCAGCGATGAAGGGCAAAGGTCTCTTCAAAATAGCCCGCCACATCTTCCACCTCAGCCGGTACGACGCGGGGGTAAATAATCAGCGGCAGCGGATTGTTCGGGACGCCGCTGGCTGGCTGAAAGGTCATATACTGTGGGTTGTTTGAAGACCCTGCAGAAAAGGTCCCGGCCGCAAAAGACATCATCGCAAGCAGGTTACCAGCATGGGGTAGCATAAGATGCCTCCTGTTATTTCGGTGTTAATTAATTGTGGCATTTGGTGGCAAAGATGCAATCATTTCTATTGGTTTTTGATCACATAACTTCTTAATTTTTCACCGCTTAACCCAAATTATTGCGCAACAGGATACGCCTGAAAAAGATAAGGCTATTTCGTGCGCTTAAATAGCCTGGGCGCAGACAACAAATGGCAGTTTTTTTTCAAAACAGACCTTTTAAAAAAAGTTAAAATAAAGCCAAACGGCGGCTTCATTATGCAATCCGTATTAGAAGGCAGGGGAAAACTTACGCTTGCCCTGCCTGTCACAAGGCACTGGATCACTTACGTTTCGGCGCTGTTTGCCATTGCCTGAAACGGGCCGTTTACCGCGGCTTACAGGCTATCCTGAAAACGTTTCTTTTCGCGCGGCTCGGAGGCTGGTGGCAAAAAGGGCACAGACGCTTTCTTTATCCTGCTCAGGCGGGATCGCCGCCAGCAGCAGAAGCAGGTTCCTCACGCGCTGGCAGAGACGAGTGAAATTATTTTCCCATTCCTCTACAGGATGCCCGGGGAAAAAGTTGTGGCAGAGTTCATAAAACAAAAAATTGGTCAGGATTTTTTGCTGTGCGCTACTTGCGCGGTGCTGCTCCCACTCGGTTTGCCCTCGTGTCTCCTCCGGCCTGTCCCGCCTTTCTATCCATTTTTGCAGCCGGACATCCTGGTCAACGACTCCCTCCATCGGCAGGTTTTCCCCCTTTTGCAGCACCAACGGTGGATACCCTTTTTCACCATATTGTCGACAAAAATCCTGCTCCAGCCGCTGGCGAGCAGTGATTTTTAGCCAGTCTTGCGCCAGTGCCGCCCGCCGTGTTGGATCCAGCGGACGGCACTGATGGATAAAACCGTGCAAGACATAAAGCAGCAGGGCAGGATCGTTTCTATACGCCTCAAAAAGCTGCAAACAATGGTGGTTCATCTGCAGGCGCTCGTGGGAAACCGCAGGTAGGTGCTCTGCCAAATCATGGCTGAAGGTCAACACACAGGGCGCCGTCAGGCTCAGAATCTCCGCTGCGGCACGGTTGCAGCTGATATCTGCGCTGTGGCGCACATGGTTATTCCAGCGGAACTGCAGCAGCGGTGACGCGCCGTTGCAGCCTGGGCAGCGGCAGCAATGGATATTTTGACGCAGGCGCAGAACATAATCAGGTGTCCAGACGCTAGCCGTGGCGCTTTCTCTGAATAAAGAAGCCGTATTGTCCCTTTTACTTTGCTTTCCGTTATGGCCTCCGGCAACATTATTTTTCATCGTCTTTATGCCGCCCTGGTTTAAATTTATTAATAGAATTAACAAAAAACAAATAAATCCCTATTCTCATCATGGTATTCCTTACCTGATTTAACTTGCTATCGGTTTATTTGCAGCCTAATGATTATTTAAAGCGTGGATCAACCTGACGCCGCCTTCCTTATTAATCTAATACAAAAATATAACAAGTCGGTGGCCATAAAAAAGCGGCACGTCACGCATTTTAATTCTGACAACCTGTAATTAAAATAAACGAAAGTGTATTACCTCTTAAGCGGGACAGTTTGCGCCCGGCAGCTCTCCGCAAGGCGTCCCGCTTTCCCTTAAGGCGTTTTTTTTGGCTATTTTAGTAAGTTAAACCGATGCCGAATAAGTCATGTCCTGGCCGCCCGGTTTATTTATGCTGAAAAAAAGATCTGAAGGCGTTACGCAGATTCGACGCCTTGTAAAATGTCAGGTTTCTTATCAGCAGGCGATTGCACAAGTTTGGCATGGCCCTTTACCAGGCGGCCCGGAACGCTCTGGCGAGGGGTAAAAGAGCCAGTAATTGCCAGAGCTTTGGCAAGCAATACTCTGTCTGAACAGACTATTCTTGCCAGCAGCCAGGTGCCGGCGACCGTCAAACAGGGCATGCAGAAGCTGTTACAGCTAAAAGGAGAAGTCGGTTTTTACGCTATTTACCTGCTGAGCCAGGGCCAGCAGCGCCCCTCTGCCGTGCGATTTATCAGGGCCAGCGCTGGCCCTGAAGCATTTCCGCAATTAATCTGCCCAGCCTTGCCACCGCTCCTTCTCGCGCCTCGTTCCATTCCCAGCCCGCATTAAAGCGAAAAGAGTTGGCGTACTGTTCGCTGGTAGAAAACATTTTGCCGGGCGCGATACTGATTTTTTCCTGCAGCGCCCGGTAGTAGAGTTCGTTTGTATTGACTGCTTCCGGCAACTCGATCCATAAAAAGTAGCCGCCTTGGGTATCATTAATTTTGGCGCTGGCGGGCAGATGCCGCCGCAGCGCCTGCCGTGCCTGGCTTTTACGCTGTTCCAGCCGCTGGCGCAGCCGCCGTAAATGTACGTCATAGCTACGGCTGCTCAGGTAGTCGACCAGCGCCAGCTGCATCGGCGCGCTGGTCGACATCGTGCTCATCAACTGCAATCGCTGAATGCGCTGCGCGTGCCTGCCCGCCGCTACCCAACCCACGCGGAAACCCGCGACCAGATTTTTGGAAAAAGAAGAGCAGTGCAGCACGCTGTCCTGCTTTTCAAAGGCTTTTGCCGGCAGCGGTTTTTCACTGCCGAACCAAAGCTCGCTATAGACGTCGTCTTCGACCAGCGTGACCTGATGCGCTTCCAGCAATGCCACCAGCGCCTGCTTTTTCTCACGGCTTAACGTGTAGCCCAGCGGGTTTTGCTGATTGGGCATCATCCAACACGCTTTGACCGGCAATTTTGCCAGCGTGGCGGCCAGTTCCGTCAGATCGATACCCTGTTGCGGATGTGAGGCGATAGCGACAGCCTTAAGCTGAAGTCGCTCAATAGCCTGTAACGCGCCGTAGAAACAGGGGTTTTCCACCACCACCCAGTCGCCAGGCGAAGTGACTGCCTGAAGGCTCAGATTCAGCGCCTCCATCGCGCCGTTGGTGATCACTATCTCCTCGGGCGAAACCTGAACGCCCTGTAACGCGTAGCGTTTTGAGAGCGTTTTGCGCAGTGCCTCATTGCCTGGCGGCAGATTGTTTATGGCGTCCGCCGGTTTTAACGAGTGCGAAACGGCGGCAAGCGAGCGCATCAGCTGACGCTGCGGGAAGAGTTCAGGATCGGGAAAGGCGGAGCCGAAAGGCATCATATCCAGGTCGCGGCACGCCTGTAGCACCTCGAAAATAAAGTCGTTGATATCGACCGATTCTGTCAGCTGCACTTTTTGATGGCTGGCGGGCGGGCTGAGGGCTGCCGCCCGGGGAGCGACGTAATAGCCGGACTGAGGACGGGAGAAGATCCAGCCCTGGCTCTCCAGCACCTGATAGGCGTGCATGACCGTCATCAGGCTCATCCCGCTTTGCGCTACCTGTTCACGCAGCGAAGGAAGCTTTTCGCCCGGCAGCCAGATCTCGCGGGCTATTTGCTGCTGGATTTGGTCAATTAACTGCAGATATTTTGCCAAAACTGTAACAGGCCCGTGCTCACGAATGAGCAACTATTATAGTTATCCGGGCGCGATTAAACAGCTTTAGACATTTCGATCTTCTCCTGCACTCTTTTCAGACGATTGGACTCGTGGTCTCCCGCATAAAGTTTCAGGTGCGGTACCTGCTCGGCGGGCACCGGTTTGCCCAGCAGATAGCCCTGTAGCGAATCACAGCCCAGGCTGGTAAGAAACGCCTGCTGCTCTTCTGTTTCCACGCCTTCCGCCACCACTTTCAGCTTCAGCGTTTGTGCTAACGCTACGATGGCGGTGACGATAGTGGCATCTTCGCTCTGTGCATGCAGTTCATTAACAAAGGCGCGGTCGATTTTCAGTTCGCTGGCGGGCAGGCGTTTCAGGTAAAGCAGGCTGGAATAACCGGTGCCGAAATCATCAATCGAGGCTTTGACGCCCAGCTTAGTCAGTTCGGTTAAGATACGTACGCTTTCATCAGGATCGCGCATGGCGGTAGTTTCCGTCACTTCCAGCGTCAGCAGCTCCGGCAAAATTTGATGTTTTTGCAGCGCGTTAATCACCGTTTGCACCAGTCCGGGCTGCTCAAACTGCAACGAGGAAAGGTTGACCGCTATCGACCATTGAGTATTGCCCATCCGGTGCCAGACGCTCAGCTGGCGGCAGGCTTCGTTAATAACCCAGTTGCCAATACTGACGATGAGCCCGGTTTTTTCCGCCAGCGGCAGAAAGATGTCAGGGGAAAGCAGTCCACGCTGCGGATGCTGCCAGCGGATAAGGGCTTCAAACCCGACAATAGGGCCCTGCGGTGCGCAAAATTTTGGCTGATAGAAAAGGCGCAGCTCGTCGTGCTCTTGCGCCTGCCAGAGATCGTTAATCAGCTGCAGCTGGTTTTGCGCGATGGTATTCATCGACGGCTGGAAGAAATTGTAACCATTACGGCCGTTGTTTTTGGTGTGGTACATGGCGGCATCGGCATTAAACATCAGCTCCCGCTCGTCGTTGCCGTCGCCCGGATAGACCGCTATCCCGACGCTCAGTGAAATCATCAGCTCGTAACGCGAAATTAAGAAAGGCTCATCAATAGCCTTAACCAGCATATCGGCCATGGCCGCGGCGTCGTTCGGCTCGCTGATCTCCACCAGCAGCACAAGCTCATCACCGCCCAGCCGCGCCAGAGTGTGATGCCCTTTCAGCAGGCTTTTCATGCGTTCGGTGACCGCCACCAGCAAATTATCGCCGAGGTGATGACCAAACGCGTCGTTAACGGCTTTGAAGCCGTCCAGATCCATAAACATCAGGGCAAAAGCAGTATTTTCCCGTACGGCTTTGCTTAGTGCCTGATCCAGACGATCTTCCAACAGGATACGATTGGGTAGCCGCGTCAGATTATCGTGCAGGGCCAGCTGGGCCAGTTCGCGGTTAGCTTCCGCCAGCGAAGAAGCCAGTACCGACGTTCTGGCCTGCAGACGGGCATCCAGCGTGGAAACCACCAGCGTGATGCCCAAAATAGAGAGCGTGACCACCACCACCAGCATTGCCAGCCAGCTGCTGTTTACCCCCATCTGCGTGGCGTGGCTCCCTATCGGAAAGCTGGCCGCTGCCATGCCGCTGTAGTGCATCCCGGCGATGGCGGCGCCCATAATCAGCGCCGCACCGGCACGAAGCAGCGCCAGATGCCCTTCGCCCTGACGCAGTTTGAATGCGAGCCACAGCGCGGCCATAGAAGCGCCCAGCGCAATCGCGACCGATACCGCAATCAAGCGCCAGTCCCAGACGATACCGGGTTCAAACATCAGTGCAGCCATGCCGATATAGTGCATTGCCACCACGCCGCTGGCCATTACCAGCGCGCCCACCATCAGACGGGCAAAACCCAGTTCACCGTAGCAAACAATCCAGAGCGCAAAAATCGACGCGACGAGGGCCACAAACATAGAGATCAGCGTCAGCAACGGATCGTAACTCATCACCATCGCCAGGTTCATCGCCAACATGCCGATAAAATGCATGGACCAGATGCCGATGCCCATCGCAAAGCCGCCACCGACCAGCCAGACGCGGGCCGCTTTTCCCGTAGAGGTTGCCACCCTGCCCGCCATATCCAACGCGGTATAGGAGGCCAGGAAGGCAACAAATATGGAGACAATAACCAGCAGCTGGTCGTAGGAGCTCATAAGCATATGTAAATCTCTGAGGCAAAAGCCAGTTACTGGCACCGGATAAAGGAATAAAGCGAATAAATCGATTTCAACAATTACGATATCGGCTTAAGAGGGGGCAACTTTATCCCTGCGAGGACAAAGCGATCCCGCCCGCCGGCGATGTCGGGCTCCCCGCGTTATTTTCATATCATTCAACGGGTTTATTAACTATTTTTTTGCTTAACGACCTTAACATCCGACCTTTTTTTTGCCCAGCAAAACGCCCGGACATTGCTGATTAATATCTATCAGCTGCATGCCGGTCGCTTAAAAGCGTGGGACGCCTGCCCGCCTGTTGATAAGACAAATTTCCCTTTAGGCCTTAGCGTCTGTTTTTGGTCATTAAGCCTGCCAGGATTGACTCTGTCTGGCTCAGGGCTTGTTAAGATGCCGCGTTCCGTTATTCCTGCTGCGTGCCCGATTTTGCATCACGGCCACTTTTTCGGGTAAAAGCTGGCTAAAAAAGCCTTCCCCCTGAAATTATAGTTAAGTTATTTTTATTAAATTGATCTTTTTTGTTCCTGAGCGGGCTTGGTTTCTGAGGTGACCTTTACCTACATTATCTTCACATTATTAATACCGTGTCGGACCTGTCCCGCGCAACCTGGCGCAAAGCAGCGTTCATGGTCCGCTTCCCGCTCGACGGCCAACCCATGATTGCCGCCTGTCTGCTCCACACTCTTACCCTGCGGCACCGCTACCAACCTTGCAGGCCCCCGCCTGCGGGCAGCCAGCAGGCTGCACGAGAGTCGGTTGAACGGGCAAAAAGGGAGCTGCCAGTCACCCTGCCCTGGCACGGTGCATTGTTAACTATTTGTTACTAAAGTGTTTATACACCCTTCTTCAACAGTGAGGCATATCACATTAATGCACGCGTGACCGCGATAAAAGATAAGAAAAACTGAAAGGACACTGAAAGGACAAGGTATGAATTCTGTTTCTTCTGTCGGGAAAAAGCCGCAGGGCAGCGCCCGCACTATCTTTAATGTGACCAGCGGCAACTTTCTGGAGATGTACGATTTTATGGTGTTTGGCTACTACGCCACCGCCATCGCTAAAACCTTTTTTCCCGGTGACGATCCTTTCGCCTCGCTAATGCTAACGTTGATGACGTTCGGAGCAGGGTTCCTGATGAGGCCGCTGGGCGCGATTATTCTTGGCTCCTATATTGACCATCACGGACGGCGTAAAGGGCTGCTGCTGACGCTGGGTCTGATGGCGATAGGTACCTTAACCATCGCTGTGGTGCCGGGTTATAACACCCTGGGTGCAGCGGCACCGATTCTGATCCTGTTGGGACGGTTGCTTCAGGGGTTCTCGGCGGGCGTAGAGCTGGGCGGCGTGTCGGTCTACCTCAGTGAAATCGCCCCGAGAAATCGTAAAGGCTTCTTTGTCAGCTGGCAGTCAGGTAGTCAGCAGGTTGCGGTGATTTTCGCTGCGCTGTTGGGCCTGGGGCTGAACCATTTGCTGGCGAAAGACCAGGTAACCGATTGGGGCTGGCGCATTCCCTTTTTCGTCGGCTGCCTGATTGTGCCTTTCCTGTTCTGGGTAAGAAGAATGCTGGAAGAAACCGAAGCCTTCAGCCAGCGCAAGGTGCATCCCTCCATGCGTCAGATTGTGCGGGGCGTCGCCAGTAACTGGGCATTAGTGCTGGCCGGCATGCTGATGGTGGTCACCACCACCGTCATGTTTTATATGATCACGGCATTTACCCCGACCTTCGGTAAAACGGTGCTGATGATGAGCGATAAGCAAAGCTTTTTGGTGACGCTGTTTGTCGGCCTGTCGAATCTGATTTGGCTGCCGATTATGGGCGCCGTCTCCGACCGCTACGGTCGCCGTCCGCTCTTGATCCTGTTTACCTTACTTATGATCGCTACGGCCTGGCCGGTGCTGCACTGGCTGGTTGGCTCGCCAACCTTCTCGCATCTGCTGGAGGCGGAACTTTGGCTGTCGTTCCTCTACGCCAGCTATAACGGTGCGATGGTGGTCTATCTGGCAGAAGTGATGCCTGCAGAGGTACGCGCAACCGGATTTTCCCTGGCTTACAGTCTCGCTACCGCACTGTTTGGCGGCTTTACGCCCGCCATGTCCAGCTATCTGATCCACGTGACCGGTGATAAAGCGATGCCCGGCGTCTGGCTGACTTTCGCCGCCGTTTGCGGCCTGCTCGGCACGCTGCTGATCAAACGGCTTGTTCAGCAGTATAAGACCCGTCAGACCAGCGAGCCTGTGGCACAGCTGTAGCGCCCGTGGCGCATTATCACACCTGGCGCGGTTAGCAGGCCCGTAGCGCCATAGGTGTGCTAATGCCGCCATTAGCGTTATTAGTGTGCCCGCGGCGTCATTATTGCGGCTGACAGCCTGTTTTTAAGCAAAAAAAATCCGCAACGGCCGTTGCGGATTGCTTGTTTTCTAATGCCGTCTATTTGGCGACGGTTTCCATTCCCATCAGCCCAATCTTCAGATAGCCCGCCTGGCGCAGCTTGTCCATCACGCCCATCAGCGTTTCATAATCCACCGATTTGTCCGCCTGGAAGAAGATGGTGGTGTCTTTATTGCCCTGCGTCTGACTTTGCAGCGCTGCCAGCAGGGTTTCCTGCGTGACCTTCTCGTTACCGATAAACAGCTGTTTATCCGCTTTGATCGAGAGGTAGACCGGTTTTTCCGGACGTGGCTGAGGCGCGCTGGTCGAGGCCGGCAGGTTAACGCGAACGTCAACGGTAGCCAGCGGCGCGGCGACCATAAAGATAATCAGCAGCACCAGCATCACGTCGATAAAAGGCGTCACGTTGATTTCATGCATTTCGCCGTTGCTGTCAACATCGTCATTTAATCGCATGGCCATGGTGCTTATCCTACCCGCAGTTTCTGCGTGGCGTGCTGTGGGGCACTGGCAGCCAGGTCCAGATCGCGGCTTTGCAGCAGCATAATCTGTGCGGCGACGTCGCCCAGCGTGGCTTTATAACTGGCAATGGTCCGGGCGAAGACGTTATAGATAACGACGGCAGGGATGGCGGCAAACAGGCCGACAGCGGTCGCCAGCAGCGCTTCTGCAATGCCCGGTGCGACCACCGCAAGGTTCGTGGTTTGCGTCTGGGCAATGCCGATGAAGCTGTTCATGATGCCCCACACGGTGCCGAAAAGCCCGACAAACGGCGCGATAGCACCGATAGTAGCCAGGAAACCATTGCCGCGGCCGGCATGGCGGCTAAAGAAGGCGACACGGCGTTCCAGACGGAACGAGGTGCGTTCTTTGATCCCGTCGTTATCGGCAGAAGGTCCGGAAAGCGCCAGCTCATTTTCGGCTTCTTTCAGCAGCTGCGTGGTCAGGCTCTGGGCTTTAAACCTGGCGCTGATGTCGCTCGCCTCCTGCAAAGACCCCACGCCAGCCAGCGCCTTCTGCTCCTGCTTCAGGCGCCGTTTTGCCGAACTGAGTTCCGCGCTTTTACTGAAAAAAATAGCCCATGTAACGACCGACGCCAGCAGCAAACCGATCATGACTACCTTTACCACGATGTCCGCATGGTGATACATGCCCCAGACGGAGAGATCCGTCTGCATTAAATCATTCGTCACGCTGTCTCTCCAACGTCAGTTACCGATAGCGAAAATACAGGGTGGATCATACCAAATCGAACCCGAATTGATAGTAGTTATCATTACTATTTACCCTTAACGCCCGCCTTTTTACACTTTCCCCCCCTGTTCCCCCTGCATGTCCAGGGTTTTTCCTGAAACTTTGTCACGTAGCGGGCTGGCGAATTTCGCCGTGCCGCCAGCCGTGTTAACGTTAAGCGAGATCCTTAAACCGAGCAGACCGATGACCAGTAAACATATTGAAACGACCTTAATCAGCGCCGGCCGCCGCAAACGTTATACCCAGGGTTCCGTTAACAGCGTTATCCAGCGTGCCTCCTCGCTGGTATTTGACAGCGTCGCCGAGAAAAAACGCGCCACGGCCGGACGAGCGGAAGGCGAACTGTTTTATGGTCGTCGCGGGACGCTGACTCACTTTTCGCTTCAGGAAGCGATGACCGAGCTGGAAGGCGGCGCGGGATGCGTACTTTACCCCTGTGGCGCAGCGGCAGTAGCCAATGCCATTCTCGCTTTCGTTTCCGCCGGTGATAACGTACTGATGGCCGGCTCTGTCTACGAACCTACCCAGGATTTTTGCAGTAAAATTCTCAGCAAAATGAACGTGAGTACCACCTGGTTCAGCCACACTGCCGGAGCGGAAATCGGTGAGTGGGTGAAGCCGGAAACGCGGGTCGTTTTCCTGGAGTCACCCGCTTCCATTACCATGGAGGTACAGGACATTCCGGCTATCGTGGCAGCCATACGGGCGAAAGCGCCGGACGCGGTCATTATGATCGATAACACCTGGGCGGCGGGCATTCTGTTTCGCGCGCTGGATTTCGGCATCGATATTTCCATTCAGGCCGGAACCAAGTATCTGATTGGCCATTCCGACGCGATGATCGGCACCGCCGTTGCCAATGAACGCTGCTGGGCACAGCTGCGTGAGAACTCCTATCTGATGGGGCAAATGGTGGATGCGGACACCGCGTATATGGCCAGCCGTGGCCTGCGCACGTTGGCGGTCCGTCTGCGGCAGCACGAGGAAAGCGCGCTGCGAGTGGCGAGCTGGCTGGCCGAACGCCCCGACGTGGCCAGGGTCAACCATCCGGCACTGCCGCAGTGCAAAGGCCATGACTTTTGGCGACGTGATTTTACCGGCAGCAGCGGCCTGTTCTCCTTTGTGCTGAAAGCGCGGCTGAGCGATCGGCAGCTGGCGGATTTTCTCGATCATTTTGAACATTTCAGTATGGCCTACTCCTGGGGCGGCTTTGAATCGCTTATTTTAGCCAACCAGCCGGACGAGCTGGCCGCTATCCGACCGGCCGGCGGCGTTGACTTCAGCGGCACGCTGGTTCGGCTACATATCGGGCTGGAAAACGTGGAGGATTTGCTGGCGGATTTAGCGGCTGGTTTCGCCCGGATAGCGGAATCTTCGGAAAATTAAACAAAAAGACAATAGCTCAGGCCGGCATAACGCTGCGACGAGCCATTTACGAGTACACTAGTGCTATTGATGCAGCAAACAGGATAAAAAATGGCGGTACTCCATGAGATTGTACAGGCGCTTTGGCATCAGGATTTCGCTGCCCTGGCCAATCCCGATGTCATCTGGATCGTTTACGGAATTATGTTTCTCACGCTGCTACTGGAAAATGGTTTGCTGCCGGCCGCTTTTCTGCCCGGTGACAGCCTGCTGCTGCTCGCAGGTGCCATGATTGCCAAAGGCGTGATGGGGTTTATTCCCACCGTCGCCATCCTGACGCTGGCGGCCAGTCTGGGCTGTTGGCTGAGCTACCTGCAGGGCCGCTGGTTAGGCAATACGCGGATGGTCAAAGGCTGGCTGATGCACCTGCCCGCACAGTACCATCAGCGCGCCTGGAGCCTGTTTCACCGACACGGGCTGATGGCGCTGTTGATTGGTCGCTTTCTGGCTTTCGTGCGGACGCTGTTGCCAACGATGGCGGGCATTTCCGGCCTGACGCAAACGCGTTTCCAGTTTTTTAACTGGCTCAGCGGCCTGCTGTGGGTGGGTATTCTGGTGTCATTAGGTTATGCGATAAGCCAGGTGCCCTTTATCAAACGCCATGAGGATCAGGTCATGTCCGTGCTGATGATCCTGCCGCTGGCGCTGCTTTGCATCGGCCTGGTGGGCAGCCTTGCCCTGCTCTTTAAGCGTAAAAAAGCGTCTTAGGGCCGCGCAGCCCACGCTTATCCGCCGTCTGAGGGTCGCCTGGCGACCCTTTCACACCATCTGACGCATTCTGCCGATCTCTTCTCCCGGCGTGACGCCAAAGTAGCGCTTAAACTCGCGCGAAAATTGCGAGGCGCTTTCATACCCTACCCGCATTGCCGCCGCGCTGGCCTTCAGACCTTCATGCAGCATAAGCATCCGTGCCTGATGCAGACGATAACTTTTCAGATACTGCAAAGGCGACGTGCTGGTGACGGCTTTAAAGTTGTGGTGAAAGGCGGAAACGCTCATATTCACTTCCGCCGCCAGCCTTTCCACGCTCAGGTTGTCGGTATAGTGATGCTCGATCCGCCGTAGCGCCCGCGCAATCTGGCTGAACTGCGTGTGGCGGCTGACCAGCGCCATTAGCGCACCGCCGCATGGCCCCATCAATACGTGATAGAGGATTTCGCGCACGATTTGCGGGCCAAGCACGCGCGCATCGCGTGGATCCGCCATTGCATCCAGCAAGCGTTCCGCCGCACACAGCATGGGTTCAGTCAGCGGCGAAGAGTGAATACCCCTCGTCTGGGGCTGCGGCTGGAAACTGTCGTCATCGCCGATATCGATCAGCAGATCCTGCAGCTTGACCGGATCAACGTTAAGCAACATGCCCGCCAACGGCGCTTCCGGCGTGGCAAACGTCTCGCACTCTACCGCCAGCGGCACCGTCAGCATCAGGTATTCCGTAGCGTCGTAATGAAAAACGTGATGACCCAGATAGCCGGTTTTTCGTCCCTGAAACAGGATAACAATACCGGAAGAGTAGAGCACCGGCGTGCGGCCGCTGGGCTGGCTGGCGTGGAAAAGCCGGATATCGGGCAGCAGCGTCTGCACATCCGTTTTGGCATCGATCAGTTGCACCACCTGGTGGGCAAGCCGGGCACACAGCGTATTGCGATCCATGATGTTTACCTGAAAAAAAGCCGAGCTGGCATCATGCCGAAGCCTGCCGCAATCGTCCAGTTTCCTGGAGAAACAGGCAAGAAGAAAGCAGAAACGGGCAGTGCGCCTCAGGCCCGGCCCGGCTAACGTTTATGCGGCCGGGTGACTCAATCATCCGAATTGCGCGAAGGGTTAATAATTTCAACTAAACTAAGTCCAGTAGTCTCAACCAGACTTAGAGTTACTTCCCGACGCAGAGGCGTCGGCACAATAGCTGCAAAGGAGAGAACAATGGCAGAGCAACCCATAATCAAGCTTCACGACGGCAATATGATGCCCCAGCTCGGCCTGGGCGTCTGGCAGGCAAGCATTGACGAAGCGCGGCAGGCTGCGCTGAAAGCGCTCGAGGTGGGCTACCGCTCTATCGATACCGCTGCCATCTATAAAAATGAAGAAGGCATCGGTCAGGCGCTACAGGAAAGCCCGGTTGCGCGTGAAGATATCTTTGTGACAACCAAGTTGTGGAATGACGATCAGCTGAATGCGCCGCAGGCGCTGGAAACCAGCCTGAAGAAACTGCAGCTGGAAAGCGTCGATCTCTATCTGATGCACTGGCCATGCCCGGCGAAGGATAATTACGTTGACGCCTGGAAAGCCATGATTGAGCTGCAAAAGCAGGGGCTGACCAAAAGCATCGGCGTCTGTAATTTCCAGGAAGCGCACCTGAAGCGCCTGATGGATGAAACGGGCGTGCGTCCGGTCATCAACCAGATCGAGCTGCATCCTATGCTGCAACAGCGCACGCTACACGCCTGGAATGCTATGCATCAGATTCAGACCGAATCCTGGAGCCCGCTGGCGCAGGGCGGTAAAGGCGTGTTTGATCAGGCGGTGATTAAAACGCTGGCGAAAAAGTATGGCAAAACGCCTGCACAGGTTGTCATTCGCTGGCACCTGGACAGCGGCCTGGTGGTGATCCCGAAATCGGTCACGCCTTCCCGTATTGAAGAGAACTTCAAGGTGTTCGATTTCCGCCTGGAAAAAGCGGAGATCAGCGAAATTGCCGCGCTGGATGCCGGTAACCGTCTGGGCCCTAACCCTGACGAGCTGAACTAAGTGCCTGGCCGCCCGTCCGTCAGGAGGGGTGGCCACCTTCTTACTCCGCCTTCACAAAGGCATAAACGCGCATCACGTTTAATATGAACTTCACCTGCCACGTTCATGCTTATCTGGCCCGCCTTCCTGTTAATGTAGATATCACCCGCCTTTCGGTTAATGCGTATCTTGCCCGTCTGCGCGTTAATGTAGGCATCACTCGCCGTTCCGTTAATGCATACCATGCCCGCCTGCGCGTTAATGTAGGTATCACTCGCCTTCGGTTAATGCGTACCTTGTCCGTCTGCGCGTTAATGTAGCTATCACTCGCCTTTCGGTTAATGCGTACCTTGCCCGCCTGCGCGTTAATGTAGCTATCACTCGCCTTTCGGTTAATGCGTACCTTGCCCGCCTGCGCGTTAATGTAGATATTACTTGCCGTTCCGTTAATGCGTACTTTGCCCGTCTGCGCGTTAATGTAGATATCCCTAGCCTTGCGTTTGATGCGTACCTTACGCGTCCCTCTTAATGTATATATTTCCCGTTTTAAGGTAAACCTCCCCCCGTCTCGCGGTTAATTTATCCGTTGCCTTAATGTAAACATTACTTTGTTAGTGTGTAAGTCGCCCTGCCACTATAAACAACAGATAAACCACCTGCATAATTCCTTCTCTGCAATGTTAATAATAACAATTAATAAAGTGAATAAATAAATATTAATGATCCGTCTGAAAATGAGCAAATACAGCAGGGTAAAGTAAAATTGCTAATAAATCTTTGCACTGATTTTAAAAAATAGCGCATTCACCGTTTTCATAATAGGTTTCGCTAATCAAAACGGACTTTATCATTATTAAGAGCCGCATCACATAATAAATAAAATCAGTATACTGGCGCTGTTAATATGACTAATTAGCACTAATGGAGAAACATGATGAAAAAAATTATTTCGGCCGCCCTGCTGTTACTGATGACGGGTTCCGCTTTTGCAGCACAGATTGTGCCCCGTAACGAGCTGGGCAATTATGTCAAAAAAGAGCGCGTTTCTGTTTCTAACGTGATGGGAGGTAAATCAAAAGCGCTTGAGGCGCTACGTGCGGAAGTGGATAAAAAAGGCGGCAATTATATGTATATTACATCGCTGGGTCGCCCTGGTGACTCCAGTCACTGGCGCGGTACGGCTATCGTATTAGAAAAGAAATAAGCTCGCGTTAGTTCCTGTTCTGAGCCCTCCACAGTTTTTGTTTTGGTCGGGCACGCGCATTGTTTTCATCCTTCTGATACTTCGCTGGTTGGCCGTTTTGGTCAACCAGCGCTTTACGTTATAGTGCTGGCTGCACCTGAAGCTGTCCTGCCGTCCCGCGATCTGCCATTTCCAGCGTCTGGCTGTAGTAGACAAACGGAAAGTGGTCAGAAGAGGCCTGCGTAAACGAGACAAACAGCTCCACGCTGCCATCGACCCAGACCGTATCCTTCCAGCCGCGATCTTCCGCCATTGGCTGCGCGCCGTTAACGTTTTTAATCAAAAACATAACGCCCTGAATATGAAATGCCTGCGGCAGATCCGCGTGGATAATCCAGCGTTCAAAACTACCCTGCTGTGCCTGAACATCAATACGACCCAAATCCCATAGCGCACCGTTGATACCCGGATCAGGATCGCCGAGACGGAATTCTCGCGTACGGCTGACGCCGCCTTCGATCACCTGATCGGCCAGCAGACGCATCGGTAGCGTGTCGGTCACCAGCGGCAGTAGGCCGGTCGGACGCAGCGTCAATATCAGCGTTGAGGTCAGGATACTGGACGGTTCGAACAGCCCGCGCAGCCTGTCGACAATGCCTGCCGCCTGGCCCGCCGTGATCGACACCTCATCGCCCTGGCTCATGTCCACCAGGATTTCCCGGCGCTCGCCCGGGGCCAGCGAAAGCTGCTGTACCGCTACGGGCGCGGGCAGAAATCCCTGATCGCTGGCGATCACGTTAAAAGGCCGTTTATCGCTCATGGCAAGCTGGTATCGACGCGAGTTGGAGGCATTGAGCAACCGCAGCCGAACCCAGCCGCGCGAGACTTCCACATAGGGATTCTGCGTACCGTTCACCAGCAACGTATCGCCCACAAAGCCGCCGCTGGCAGGCGGACTGTAGTCTGGCGCGCCGAAGTTATCGATACGCTTGTCCTGAATAATCAGCGGAAAATCATCCACGCCGTAGTGGTTCGGCAACGGCAGCTTTTTACTGACCTCGTCCTCCACCAGCCACATGCCCGCCAGGCCGTTATAGACGTGTTCAGCCATATGTGCAGGCGTGTTGGCATGATACCAACAGGTCGCAGCGGCCTGACGCACCGGTATCACCGGCGCCCAGTCAACACCCGGCGACATCATGCGCGCCGCGCCGCCGGCCAGCGCGCCCGGTACCTGCAGCCCGCTAACGGTCATGGCGACCGCCTCGTTCAGCCGGTTGCTGTAGATAAGCTTGACGTCATCTCCGCTCCAGACCCTGACCGTAGGCCCCAGATAGAGGCCGTTAAAGCCCCATACCTGAGCCTTGCTGCCGCTGGTAAAAGACCAGTGACTGCGTTGCAGCGTCAAAAAGATAGGCTGTCCGCGACGGGACTCAATGAGCGGCGGCACCGGCAAAGGATTACCCGGCCCTGCGGCGTATACGCGTGCAGGCAGCGCACTGGCGCACAGCGCTATGCCCGATGCCTGAATAAACTGACGTCGACTGAAGGACATAAAAACTCCGTAACCCAAAATGCGGCCCGGCGGGCCGCTATCCATTTTTTATGATTGTTTGCCGTGTGCCGACCACGAGGCGATCGGTTTACTTTTCGCCTGCGGCTTCCCGCGCGGCAACTTCCGCGTTGAGTTGCGCCAGCTTCTCCGTCATCAGTTCGCGACAATGGGTCGCCAGCTTGCGTACGGATTGATCGGCGAAGGCCGAGGTATCGATCGGCGGCAGCATCTCAATGATAACCAGACCATTGTGCAGACGGTTCAGCTTGATTTTATCGTGCGTATTGCTGACCACGATAGGAATAATCGGTACGCCTGCAGCCATAGCCGCATGAAACGCGCCGGTTTTAAACGGCAGCAGCCCGCGACCACGGCTGCGCGTGCCTTCCGGGAACATCCAGAAAGAGATCTTCTTCTTCTTAAATTCGTCGACCAGCTGGTTAATGGTACCGTGCGCTTTGTTGCGGTTGTCACGATCGATCAGCAGGTTGCCGGTCAGCCAGTAGAGCAGGCCAAAGAAAGGCACCCAGAGCAGCGTTTTCTTGCCTACCGTGACGGTGGACGGCTGCACGATTTTTGCCGCCGTGATCATATCGTAATTGTTCTGATGGTTTGCGATGTAGATCGCATTAGGATAGTTATCCGAGCCGGCGGGCTTGCGAATCTCCACCTTCAGACCAAACAGCGGCGACAGGCGCCCGAACAGATGGCCGAAAGTCGCCACGTGGCGGGGATTACGGGGACTGAACAAACACCAGATGCAGCCGAATACGCACACCAGGATTGAATAAACGATCGTCACAACGATCCGTAAAATTGACAGCATCACATCCTCATTATTGCCGGGCCGGAGACGCCTTTTAACCGGCGCTCCGGCGTTACGCCATATCGGGCGCGCCGGGTGAAGTATATCCTGAAATCAGCAGGCTATGCTGCTTTTCACCGGGCAGCGCGTCCCGATTTACTCTTCGCTTTCGCTGGCTTCAGGCCGTACGGGCGCATCAACCTCTACCCGGTCGATACGCTGCAGGCCGCGAGGCAGCAGCGTGCCGCGTCGGCCGCGCTCGGCGCGGAATTTCTGTAAATCTTCCGGCCGCAGCGTCAGCTTGCGTTTCCCGACGTGCAGCGTGATAGCCGTTTGCGGCGTCAACAGCAGCAGCCACGCCAGTTTGTCGTCGCCAGCGGCCGCTTCTGCCGAAGGAATCGACACAATCTTGTTGCCCTTGCCTTTGGACAGCTGTGGCAGATCGGCCACCGGGAACATCAGCATTCGGCCTGCGGCGGTGATAGCCAGCAGCATATCGTCCTCGTGATAAATCGCCTGCGGCGTCATCACTTTGGCGTTCTGCGGCAGCGTCAGCAGCGCTTTACCAGCACGGTTGCGGGAGACCAGATCGCTGAAGGTGCAGACGAAGCCGTAACCGGCATCCGACGCCAGCAGCAGCTTGCGATCGTCCGCCTCCATCAGGACCTGCTCCATGATCGCACCCGGCGGCAGCGTCAGCTTGCCGGTAAGCGGCTCGCCCTGTCCTCGTGCCGAAGGCAGCGTCACCGGATCGAGCGTATAGCTGCGGCCAGTAGAGTCGATAAACGCCACCGGCTGGTTGCTCTTGCCGCGTGCTGAAGCCCGATAGCTGTCGCCCGCTTTATAGCTCAGGCCACCCGGGTCGATATCGTGCCCTTTGGCGCTGCGCACCCATCCCATCTGCGACAGCACAATGGTCACCGGTTCGGACGGCACCAGATCGTTTTCGCTGATCGCTTTGGCTTCTTCGCGCTCGCGCAGCGGCGAACGGCGATCGTCACCATAGGCTTCGCTGTCGGCCTGCAGCTCTTTTTTCAACAGCGTATTCATTTTGCGTTCAGAAGCCAGAATGCCCTGCAAACGGTCGCGCTCTTTTCCCAGTTCGTCCTGCTCGCCGCGAATTTTCATCTCTTCCAGTTTGGCAAGATGACGTAGCTTCAGTTCCAGGATGGCTTCCGCCTGGGTTTCGCTGATACCGAAGCGCGAAACCAGCACCTGCTTCGGCTCATCTTCGCTGCGGATGACGTGAATGACCTCATCGATATTGAGAAAGGCGACCAGCAAGCCTTCCAGAATATGCAGGCGCTTCAGCACCTTTTCCAGACGGAAATTCAGGCGGCGACGCACGGTGTCGCGTCGATAAACCAGCCACTCGCTGATGATTTCAAGCAGGTTTTTCACCGCCGGGCGATTATCCAGCCCGATCATATTCAGGTTGATGCGGTAGCTTTTTTCCAAATCGGTGGTGGCGAACAGATGGTTCATTACCTGTTCCATATCCACCCGGTTAGAGCGCGGCACAATCACCAGGCGCGTCGGGCTTTCGTGATCGGACTCATCGCGCAGATCTTCTACCATCGGCAGCTTTTTATTGCGCATCTGCGCGGCTATCTGTTCCAGCACGCGCGCACCAGAAACCTGATGAGGCAGCGCGGTGATGACCACGTCGCCCTCTTCTTTCTTCCATACCGCACGCATCCGTACGGAGCCACGGCCGTTCTGATAAATTTTGCGGATCTCGGCGCGCGGCGTGATGATCTCTGCTTCGGTCGGGTAGTCCGGTCCCTGCACGATGTCCAGCAGCTCATCCAGCGTGGTTTTTGGCGAATCGATCAGCTTGATGGCCGCATTGGCTACTTCGCGCAGGTTGTGCGGCGGAATATCCGTCGCCATCCCTACCGCAATCCCTGTGGTCCCGTTAAGCAGAATATTGGGCAGGCGCGCAGGCAGCATCGCCGGCTCCTGCAGGGTGCCATCAAAGTTAGGCACGTAGTCCACGGTGCCCTGGCCCAGCTCCCCTAACAGCAGCTCGGCATATTTTGACAGGCGCGACTCGGTATAACGCATTGCCGCGAAAGATTTCGGATCGTCCGGCGCCCCCCAGTTACCCTGCCCATCAACCAACGGATAGCGGTAGGAGAAAGGCTGCGCCATCAGCACCATCGCTTCGTAGCAGGCACTGTCGCCGTGCGGATGGTATTTACCCAGCACATCACCCACGGTACGGGCGGATTTTTTAAATTTGGCGCTGTTATTCAGGCCCAGTTCCGACATCGCGTAGACGATTCGGCGCTGCACCGGCTTCAGGCCATCGCCGATATACGGAAGCGCACGATCCATGATGACGTACATGGAATAGTTGAGATAGGCCTCTTCCGTAAACTTATGCAGAGCGCGACGCTCTGCCCCATCCTGAGTCAAATCGCTCATTACTTTTTGTTCCTCACATCATGGCGTCACGGGCACGCCACATCGGGGCCGTTTGGCGCGAATAGTACCTTATACGGGCCGCTTCTGTCACAGATAACCGTGAGGGTAAACCCTTTCCTGCGCCGCAGGATTATTGCTTACAGAGCAAAAGTATTGTGATCTATTACTTATTTTTAACCCCCCGGTTCGCGCGTAAACTGACCCCAGTTTTGAATACTGGAGAAGAAGATGCGCATTTTTATTATTGACGCCGGAAAAACTTTTGCCCATTCCAAAGGCGAGCTGAACCATACGCTGACCGACGTAGCCGCGACTTACCTGCGCGATGCCGGTCATCAGGTTGACGTTACCGTGGTGGATGACGGCTACGTGGTTGCCGATGAGATTCAAAAATATCTGGCTGCCGATACGGTCATTTACCAGATGCCGGGCTGGTGGATGGGCGAACCGTGGATTCTGAAAAAATATATCGATGAAGTCTTCACCGAAGGTCACGGCATGCTTTACGCCAGCGATGGCCGCACCCGTTCCGACGCCTCGCAAAAGTATGGTTCCGGCGGGCTGATTCAGGGCAAAAAATATATGCTTTCCCTGACGTGGAACGCGCCGCTGGAAGCCTTTACCGATCCGAAGCAGTTCTTTGAAGGCGTCGGGGTGGATGGCCTTTACCTGCACTTCCATAAGGCGAATCAGTTCCTTGGCATGGAGGCGCTGCCCACCTTTATCTGTAACGATGTTATTAAGCAGCCGGATGTGCCACGCGATATTGAGCGTTATCGGACACATCTGGGTCAGATCTTTGCTTAACTGTTAAGACTGCCACCCTAAAAGGAAAGACCATGATCACCGTGATTGCTGAAATTTGTGTCAGGCCTGGCCGCCGTAGTACGGTCATGCAGGCGATTGAACAGGTCATCCCAACGGTGTTAGAGGAAGAAGGCTGCGGAAGCTATCAAATGTTGGTGGACCACCAGGCGCAGGTGCCGTGGAAGCAGAACTCGCCCGATTCCGTGTTTATGGTTGAACAGTGGGATTCTCTGCGACATCTGGAGCAGCATCAGCAGGCCGTGCATATGGAACAGCATCGCGGCCGTATTAAAGATGACGTACTGGACGTGAAAATTTTCGTCCTGGAACCGGTGTAAGGCGTGGTCAGGGGCGAACCGGGTTCGCCCTTTTTTATGACTCAAAACCATCATGATAGTCACGCCACCCGGCGGCGGCTGGGCTGGCTCCAGCACTTTTCACTGGCGCATCCGGGCGGCACGCGCCTTTGCCTTTCTTTAGCCAGCCATCAGTGAGAAAAATTATTTTTGATACGGATATGGGCGTGGATGACGCTTTCGCGCTGGCCTGCGCGGCAAGGTCGCTACGGCCTTTCGACAGCGGCTCTGGTCACACAGATTGAAAAGCGGGCAGGAGAAGTCCCGAAGCGCTGCATCGGCGCTTCGGGGTTTGACGGGGAAGGATTAAACTTCGATTTCCGCCGTATGGCCTTTTTCCTGCAGCCAGTTGCGGCGATCTTCCGAGCGTTTCTTCGCCAGCAGCATATCCATCACCGCCAGCGTCTGCTCTACGTCGTCGTCATCGATGGTGAGCTGCACCAGGCGACGGGTGTTAGGATCCAGCGTGGTTTCGCGCAGCTGGAGCGGGTTCATCTCGCCCAGCCCTTTAAAGCGCTGTACGCCAGGCTTGCCTTTCTTACGCTTCAGCTGATCCAGGATACCTTCTTTTTCTGCTTCATCCAGCGCGTAGTAAACCTCTTTGCCCAAATCGATGCGGTAAAGTGGCGGCATCGCCACATAGACGTGACCGTTTCTTACCAACGTGCGGAAATGCTTAACGAAAAGCGCGCAGAGCAGCGTGGCGATATGCAGGCCGTCGGAGTCCGCATCGGCCAGGATGCAGACTTTGCCGTAACGCAGCTGGCTCATATCTTCGCTGTCCGGATCGATGCCGATAGCGACAGAAATATCGTGTACTTCCTGTGACGCCAGCACCTCGTCCGAAGAGACTTCCCAGGTGTTAAGGATCTTACCTTTCAGCGGCATGATCGCCTGAAACTCACGATCGCGCGCCTGCTTGGCCGAACCGCCTGCGGAATCCCCTTCCACCAGGAAGAGCTCCGTACGGTTTAAGTCCTGAGCGCTACAGTCTGCCAGCTTACCGGGCAGCGCCGGCCCACTGGTCAGTTTTTTGCGCACGACTTTTTTCGCCGCACGCATCCGGCGCTGGGCGCTGGAAATCGCCAGCTCGGCCAGCATTTCCGCAGCCTGAATGTTCTGGTTCAGCCACAGGCTGAAGGCATCTTTCACCACACCAGACACGAACGCCGCGCACTGGCGGGAAGAGAGACGCTCTTTGGTCTGACCGGCAAACTGCGGATCCTGCATTTTCACCGACAGCACGTAGGCACAGCGATCCCAGATATCCTCCGCCGACAGTTTTACGCCGCGCGGCAGAATATTGCGGTATTCGCAGAACTCACGCATTGCATCCAGCAGGCCCTGACGCAGCCCGTTGACGTGCGTACCGCCCTGCATGGTTGGGATCAGGTTAACGTAGCTTTCCGTCAGCAGCTCACCGCCTTCCGGCAACCACAGTAGCGCCCAATCCACCGCTTCGATATCCCCCGCGAACGAGCCGACAAAAGGGGTTTCTGGCAGCGTCGGCAGGCCGTTAACCGCTTCCGCCAGATAATCCGTCAGGCCGTCAGCGTAGCACCAGCTCTGCTCGGTGTTATTCACTTTATCTTTAAAGACGATTTCCACGCCCGGACAAAGCACCGCCTTCGCCTTCAGCAGATGGCTCAGGCGCGACACCGAAAAGCGTGGGCTGTCGAAGAACGACGCGTCCGGCCAGAAGCGCACACGCGTGCCGGTATTGCGTTTGCCCACCGTACCGGTGACGTGCAGATCCTGCACCTTGTCACCGTTTTCAAACGCCATTTCGTAGACTTCGGCGTTGCGACGTACGGTAACTTCCACCCGCGTCGATAGCGCGTTCACTACCGAGATCCCCACGCCGTGCAGGCCACCGGAAAACTGATAGTTTTTGTTAGAAAATTTGCCGCCCGCATGGAGACGACAGAAGATCAGTTCAACGGCCGGCACGCCTTCTTCGGGATGGATATCGACCGGCATACCGCGGCCGTCGTCAATCACTTCCAGCGACTGATCGGCGTGCAGGATCACTTCGACGCGTTTGGCATGGCCCGCCAGCGCTTCGTCCACGCTGTTATCGATCACTTCCTGCCCTAAATGGTTAGGACGTGACGTATCGGTATACATGCCCGGACGGCGACGAACGGGTTCAAGGCCGCTGAGTACCTCAATGGAATCAGCGTTATAGCTGGACTGAGTCATTGTATCAATCTTGATGGCTGTAAATGAGTGAGCTCCACGTCCCGCTTCAGGCAGCAAGGCCTAAAAAGTCGAGGATCGGGGAGAAATGGCGTTCGAATCCGATAAAAGCATGATTTCCGCCCTCTTCAACCGCCTGACGGCAGGCGCTGTAGTAGCCTACAGCCTGGCGGTAATCGAGCACTTCATCGCCCGTTTGCTGGAGCAACCAGAGCAAATCCGGCGACTCTAACGGGTCAATCTGCATCACTTTCAGATCGTAAATGTGGCGTGACTCTAACACATATTGCTGGCCGGTGTATGGGTTCTGATTCAGACCCAAATAGTCTGCCAGCAGCTCAAAAGGCCGCACGGCAGGATTGACCACAACCGCAGGCAGCATAAAACATTGCGAGAGCCAGGTGGCATAGTAGCCGCCCAGCGAAGACCCAACGATCCCCACCGCTTCGCCCGACAGGCCCATGATCAGGTTTTCCAACATCAGCGCCGCGTCTGCCGGAAAAGGCGGCAGCTGCGGCACGATAACCTGGATCGCCGGATGATGAACAGCCAGCCATTGCCGGAACTGTGTCGCCTTGGCCGACTGGGGCGAACTGTTAAAACCGTGCAGGTAGAGCAGCGTGGCCATCTCAGTATCCTTCAGAATCGGGATCGGGGCTGAAAGCGCGCGTCGTCAGGCGCTCAACGCGGGTTTCCACCAGGCCATCCGCATGCAGATCCAGCCAACGCCAGCCCGGCGCTTCGGAGTCGATAGTAAAATTGGTACAGTGGGGTCGAAACTGCACGCAGGTAGAAGGCGTAGCCAGCAGGCGGCGGGCGTTCCAGTCCAGATCCAGATCCTGATGAATATGCCCACAGAGCAGCGTTTTTGCCAGTGGGTATCGCTGCAGCACGGCTTCCAGCATGTGCGCATTGCGCAGACTGTGCTGATCGAGCCAGGTGCAGCCGGAAGGCAGCGGGTGATGATGCAGCAGCACCAGCGTGTGGCGTTCTGGCGCCTTCGCCAGCGCTTTCTCCAGCCACTCCAACTGATAGTCGCTCAGTTCACCGTGCGGCACGCCAAAAACCTGACTATCCAGCAGAACGATCTGCCACTGGTCGCCCAGCAGCACGTGCTTCTCGTTGGCAATTTGCGCTTCCGCCAGCGTATTGAACATCGCCGGCTGAAAATCGTGGTTGCCCGGCAGCCAGACGCACGGTGCGGGCAGACGCGCGATGCCCTCAGCAAAGTGCTGATAGGCTTCAACGCTGTGATCCTGGGCCAAATCGCCGGTCGCGACGATCAGATCAAACGGCTCTTCACAGGCGGAAATGGCCTGCAGCACCGCATCGAAGCTGGCCCAGGTATTCACGCCCAGCAGCGTTTCATGTTTACCGGCGAAAAGATGGGTGTCCGTTATCTGCAGTACCCTTGCCCGACCGTTCGCCACAGGAAGTTTTAACAGGCTATCCAATCACAATCCTTAGGGTTAATGCCGTCGCGGCAGAGACTCACCACACCGGAACGGCCATTGCGCCATGCGCTAAACAGTAGCGCAGCCAGTCTGCAAGAAACTGGTTTATCTGATGCTTTTCATCACGCTGATGCAGTTTTTTATTCGGATAATCATAGCGCGCTTTAAAGCGATAGATCTGCTGTGTTGAACACACTTCCGCCACCATTGCATCATGGTATAGCCGTACGGACATGGCGGGCAGACTCCAGTAGCTGACGGCGGGTGCGGTCTGTTTGATTTCCACCAGCGTAGTGTAACGCGTTGATTCCTGGATAGTCACCGTATAACTTGCCCCGTTGACCTGCCAGGTGACTGACTCGCCTGCCCGATCGTCTTTCGGCAGCAGCCGACGCAACTGCGCGAAATTGGTTTCGCAAAGTCGCATCATTTCAGGGAAATCAGGCACATAGCGCTTTATCATTCGGTTTTCCACTCGTCTCTTAGTTTTTCATGATGCAGCGCCAGCCATTGCAAAGCGATGACGGAAGCCGCGTTGTCTATTTTCCCCTCTTCCACCCAGCGGTAAGCCTGTTCGCGGCTGACCACATGCACAAGAATATCCTCATTCTCTTCCTCCAGACCGTGGTTTCCCTGCGCCACGCTGGCATCCACTTCACCCACCAGGATCTGCAGCCGCTCGCTGGTGCCGCCGGGGCTCGCCAGATAGCTGAGTACCGGCTTCACTCGAGCGGGGACGATCCCGGCTTCTTCTACCGCTTCGCGTCGCACCACATCTTCTGGCGTTTCGCCTGGCTCTATCATACCGGCTACCAATTCTAACAGCCAGGGCGTCGGGCTGCTGTCAAAAGCGGGAATACGAATTTGTTCAATCAGCACCACCCGATCGCTCACCGGATCGTAGGGCAGCAGGACGGCGGCATGGCCACGTTCAAAAACTTCTCTGGTGATCTCTTCGCTCATCCCACCGTTAAACAGGCGGTGACGAAAGCGGTAACGGTTGAGTGAAAAAAAACCGTTATAACACGTCTCACGTGCAATAATTTCTACATCGTTTTTCGTGAAAGTCACCGGGTATTTTTTGTCGCTGCTCACGGTTTGTGCTCCTGTGGTCGTGGTGGCGAAAGCGGGAAAAGAGTGCCGAAATCCGCTGAAAGTGTAGTGCTTAATGATTAATTTGAGTAAATTGTGGCAACATGGCACTTTCAGCCAACTTATCTTTTTCCTTTACTCTGGTAGAATCGGCGATAATTTTTTTGGCTTACGACAGCGCTACCATAGCAATATTGCTGCATAACAAGGAATGCAAATGAAGAAACTGCTCCCTTTACTTATCGGCCTGGGCCTGGGCGGCTTCAGCGTCGCCAGCCAGGCTGAAAATCTGCTGCAAATCTATCAGCAGGCCCGGTTATCTAACCCCGATCTTCGCAGTTCTGCAGCCGATCGCGATGCCGCGTTTGAGAAAATCAACGAAGCACGCAGCCCTTTACTGCCTCAGTTAGGTTTAGGCGCTGACTATACCTACAGCAACGGCTATCGTGACAGCAGCGGCCTGCACAGCAACACCACCAGCGGCACGCTGCAATTAACGCAGACCCTTTTCGATATGTCGAAATGGCGCGCGTTAACGCTGCAGGAAAAAACGGCAGGCGTACAGGACGTCACCTACCAGGTCGCGCAGCAGAATCTGATTCTTAACACCGCTACCGCTTATTTTAACGTATTGAACGCTATCGACACGCTTTCTTATACCGAAGCGCAGAAACAGTCGATTTATCGTCAGCTGGATCAAACCACGCAGCGTTTTAACGTGGGTCTGGTGGCCATTACCGATGTGCAAAACGCGCGGGCACAGTACGACAGCGTACTGGCCAACGAAGTCACGGCCCGCAACAACCTGGATAACAATCTGGAAACGCTGCGTCAGGTCACGGGCAACTACTACCTGAGCCTGGCTTCGCTGAACGTGGACAGCTTCCAGACGGAAAAACCGCAGCCGGTCAATGCGCTGCTGAAAGAAGCCGAGAGCCGTAACCTTAGCCTGCTTTCTGCTCGTCTGAATCAGGATCTGGCGCGCGAGCAGATCCGCCTGTCGGAAACCGGCCATATGCCTACGCTGGATCTGACGGCGCAAAGTGGTTTGTCGAACAGCAAATATGGCGGCAGCCGTGCCAACAGCGCGGCCTACCGGGACAGCATCAGCGGCAACAACCAGGTTGGCCTGAGCTTTACCCTGCCGCTTTATAGCGGTGGCTCGGTGACGTCGCAGGTGAAACAGTCGCAATACGCTTATGTTGCGGCCAGCGAGCAGTTGGAAAGCTCACACCGTACCGCGGTACAAACCGTGCGCTCATCCTTTAACAACGTGAATGCATCCATCAGCAGCATCAATGCTTACAAGCAGGCCGTCGTGTCGGCACAAAGCTCGCTGGATGCAATGGAAGCAGGTTATCAGGTAGGTACTCGCACCATCGTTGACGTGCTGGATGCCACCACCACGTTATATAACGCCAAACAACAGCTTTCCAACGCGCGTTACAGCTATATGATCAATGAGCTAAATATTAAATCGGCTCTGGGTACGCTGAACGAACAGGACCTGCAGATGCTGAACAGTCGTCTGGGTAAAGAGGTTCCGACTTCACCTGAAGCGGTCGCTCCGGAAAACACCCAACAGGATGCGGCGGCAAACGGTGCACAGACAGCGGCCTCGCCTGCCGTGCAGCGTGCGGCGGCTCCGGCGGCGGCGCATGCTTCCGCACCCGCTCACAGTGGCAATCCTTTCCGCCACTAAGCATTTGGGGGCAGCCAGGCTGCCCCCTTTTATTTTCAAACGTATAGCTAAGTAAAGATCCCCTTCCCATCGCCGCTCATTGCTTCATTTTCCACCGCTGTTCCCCTATCCTAAGGAGTACCTTTGGGATCAGGACAGAACGTTATGAAACGGACAAAAACAATTAATCATGCCTCCTTTCGCAAAAGCTGGAGCGCACGTCATCTCACTCCGGTAGCGCTGGCGGTTACCGCGGTCTTCATACTGGCCGGTTGTGAAAAATCGGACGAAACCGTCTCGCTTTATCAAAACGCGGACGACTGCTCCACCGCTAACCCCGGAAAAAGTGAACAGTGCACCACGGCCTACAACAACGCCAAAAAAGAGGCGGAAAAAACCGCGCCGAAATACGCCAGCCGTGAAGACTGCGTGGCGGAGTTCGGTGAAGGCCAGTGTCAACAGGCACCGAAGCAGGCTGGCGTGGGCACTACCAACGCCGAGTCTCAGCAGAGCGGCAGTTTCTGGATGCCGCTGATGGCCGGTTATATGATGGGCCGTCTGATGGGCGGCGGCGCAGGTTTTGCCCAACAGCCGCTGTTTACCTCGCGTTCACCCAACAGCCTGGCCAGAGGCCAGTTTGTTGACGCGAGCGGCAAAAGCTTTGGCGCCGCTACGCCGGGCCGCACAATGAACGTGCCGAAAACCGCGCTGGCGCCAAAACCGGCGACCACCAGCACCGTGACGCGCGGCGGCTTTGGCGAAAGCGTGGCGAAACAGTCTACTCAGCAGCGCAACAGCGCTACGTCCGGCTCCAGCCGGTCTTTCGGAGGTTAAGTGCAGCGTCTGGCTATTGCAGAACGTCCTGACTGGCGTGAAAAAGCGACCGAATATGGCTTTCGCTTCCATACCATGCACGGCGAGCCTTACTGGTGTGAGGAGGCTTATTATCAGTTCACGCTGGCGCAAATTGAGAAGCTGGAGTCGGTCACCGCCGAGCTGCATCAGATGTGCCTCCAGGTGGTGGACAAAGTGGTCAACAGCGAGGCGCTGCTGGCGAAATTCCGTATTCCAAAACATACCTGGGATTTTGTACGCACCTCCTGGAAGACCAGCCAGCCTTCGCTCTACTCCCGACTGGATCTGGCCTGGGATGGCCGAACCGACGCTAAGCTGCTGGAGAATAATGCCGATACGCCAACCTCGCTGTATGAAGCGGCTTTCTTCCAGTGGATCTGGCTGGAGGACCAGCTCCGCGCGGGCAAGCTGCCAGCCAATAGCGATCAGT
>NZ_DALZCD010000002.1:4740-49018 GCF_031978025.1 Erwinia sp. | reverse complement strand
ATTCTGCGCACGCCTGAGCAATTTACGCTGCCGATCGGCCTTTATAACCTGGTGTCGCAAAAAATGGGCGCCAGCTATACCACTTATGCGGCAGGTGCGGTGTTGATAGCCCTGCCGGTCGCCGTCTTCTATCTGGCACTGCAGAAATACTTTGTTTCCGGCCTGACCTCAGGCGGCACTAAGGGATAAACCATGACACCGAAAACATTGCTTCTCGCCCTGGCGCTGGCCTGGGCGACGCCGTTGCTCGCCGCTGACCAGCCAATAGCCTCGGCCGGCCCGTGGCCTGCCGATTTTATCAAGGGCGCGGATATCTCATCCCTGGCGGAGCTGGAACAGCAGGGCGCGAAATTCTATAACGCGGCCCACCAGCAGCAGGATGCCATTGCCATCCTGAAAGCCAACGGCATCAATACCGTTCGTCTGCGGCTGTGGGTCGATCCCAGCGACGGCAACGGGCACACCTACGGCGGCGGCGGCAACGATCTGAAAATGACGCTGGCGCTGGCGAAACGCGTAAAAGCCGCGGGCCTGAAACTGCTGCTCGACATTCATTACAGCGATTTCTGGACCGATCCCGGCAAGCAGTTTAAGCCAAAAGCCTGGCAGTCGCTGCCGTTCGCCCAGCTGGAAACGGCGGTCCATGACTATACGCGAGACACCATTGCACGCTTTAAGGCGGAAGGCGTGATGCCGGATATCGTGCAGATCGGCAACGAGCTGAACGGCGGGATGCTCTGGCCGGAGGGCAAAAGCTGGGGGCAAAACGGCGGTGAGTTCGATCGGCTGGCGACCCTGCTGAAAGCGGCCATTGCTGGCCTGCGTGAAAACCTCAGCGATCCGCACCAGGTGAAGATCATGCTGCATCTGGCCGAAGGCACCAAAAATGACACCTTCCGCTGGTGGTTTGATGAAATCGTCAAGAGGCAGGTGCCGTTCGATGTTATCGGTCTGTCGATGTACACCTACTGGAACGGCCCGATTAGCGCGCTGAAAGCCAATATGGACGATATCAGCCAGCGCTATGACAAAGATGTGATGGTGGTGGAGGCCGCCTACGGCTACACGTTGGAAAACTGCGATAACGCCGAGAACAGCTTTCAGGCTAAAGAAGAGCAGGCAGGCGGCTATCCCGCAACGGTAGCGGGTCAGGCGGCCTATTTACACGATCTGATCAAAGCGGTGCTGGCGGTGCCGAATCATCGCGGTAAGGGCGTGGTGTATTGGGAGCCTGCGTGGATCCCGGCTCCGGGCAACACCTGGGCGACGCCAGCCGGCATGACGTATATCCACGATGCGTGGAAGCAGGGTAACGCCCGCGAAAATCAGGCGCTGTTTGACTGTCACGGCAAGGCGTTGCCTTCGCTACAGGTTTTCCATTAATCCATTAGCGCTATCGCTGATATTGCTGACCTCTCAAAGGAACAGGTATGAATAAATTTCCCCCACTCAGCGCCAGGGTCAACGCGCTGCTGCACGGTGCTGATTACAACCCCGAACAGTGGGCTCACCAGCCAGGCATCATTGATGAAGATGTGGCGATGATGAAACAGGCACGCTGTAACGTGATGTCTGTGGGTATCTTCAGCTGGGCGAAGCTGGAGCCGGAGGAGGGGCACTACGCTTTCGACTGGCTGGACAACGTACTGGAGAAGCTGCACCAGCAGGGGATTTCGGTCTTTCTGGCCACGCCCAGCGGCGCCCGTCCCGCATGGATGTCGCAGCAGTATCCGCAGGTGCTGCGTGTCGGGCGCGATCGGGTGCCCGCGCTGCACGGCGGCCGCCATAACCACTGCATGACCTCGCCGGTTTACCGCCAGAAGGTACAGGCAATGAATGCACAGCTGGCCGCGCGTTACGCCCATCATCCGGCAGTGATCGGCTGGCACATCTCCAATGAGTATGGCGGTGAATGCCACTGCGACCGCTGTCAGCAGGCCTTTCGCGGCTGGCTGCAGCAGCGTTACGAAACGCTGGAAAATCTTAATCACGCCTGGTGGAGCGATTTCTGGAGCCACACCTACAGCGACTGGTCGCAGATTGCTTCGCCGGCCCCGCAGGGCGAAGTCTCTATCCATGGTCTGAATCTCGACTGGCGGCGGTTTATGACGGATCAGGTGACCGACTTCTGCCGTGAAGAGATAAAACCGCTGAAGGCGGCCAATCCCGATCTGCCAGCCACCACCAACTTTATGGAGTATTTCTACGATTACGACTACTGGAAGCTGGCGCAGGCGCTGGATTTTATCTCGTGGGACAGCTATCCCATGTGGCATAACGAGAAGGATGAAACCGCGCTCGCCTGCTACACCGCGATGTATCACGATCTGATGCGTACCCTGAAGCAGGGCAAGCCTTTCGTGCTGATGGAGTCAACGCCGAGCGCCACCAACTGGCAGCCGACCAGCAAGCTCAAAAAGCCGGGCATGCATATTCTTTCTTCGCTGCAGGCAGTAGCGCATGGCGCCGATGCGGTGCAGTACTTCCAGTGGCGCAAAAGCCGCGGCTCAGTTGAAAAATTTCATGGCGCCGTAGTCGATCACGTCGGCCATCTTGATACCCGCACCGGGCGTGAAGTCAGCGAGCTGGGGCGGATGCTGGCGGCGATGACGCCGGTACTCGGCAGCCGGGTTGACGCTAAAGTGGCGATCGTTTTTGACTGGGAAAGCCGCTGGGCGATGGACAACGCTCAGGGGCCACGCAATCTGGGGCTGCATTATGAGCGTACCGTCAATGAACACTATCGCGCGTTCTGGGAGCAGGGTGTCGCCGTAGATGTGATCAATGGCGACAGTGATTTCCATGGCTATGCGCTGGTGATCGCCCCCATGCTCTATATGGTTCGCGACGGTTTTGCCGGGCGTGTGCAGCAGCATCTGGAGCAGGGCGGTCATTTCGTTGCCAGCTACTGGAGCGGCATCGTCAATGAAAGCGATCTCTGCTATCTCGGCGGTTTTCCCGGCCCGTTGCGGCCGCTACTCGGCATCTGGGCAGAAGAGATCGATAGCCTGACGGATGAAGAGTTCAACGGTGTGCGCGGCATGCGCGGCAATGAGCTTGGCCTGAGCGGGCCTTATCAGGCACGCGAGCTTTGCGAACATATCCATCTGGAAGGGGCCACGGCGCTGGCCAGCTACGAAAGCGATTTCTACGCCGGTACGCCTGCCGTCACCGTGAATCGCATTGGCCAGGGCAAAGCCTGGTATATCGCCTCCCGTAACGATCTGGCGTTCCATCGCGATTTCTACGGGGCACTGATCAAACAGCTGGCACTGCCGCGCGCGCTGGCGATCGATCTGCCGCCGGGTGTTACTGCCCAGCAGCGCACCGATGGCGAACGGGCATTTATCTTCCTGCAAAACTTCAGCGGGCAGACGCATCATCTGCAGCTGCCAACCGGGATCAACGATCTGATTGACGGCGCACCGCTGGTGGGGGCGTTGACGTTGACACCCTGGGGCTGTCGCGTGCTGTCTACGCCACGGTAATCCTGAGCGTTTCCTGAACCTTTTAGCCGTATACGGCGGGCAGCAGCCCGCCTTTTTTTCTGGAGGAGATCAACATGGTAAGTTTGACATCGTTTAAACACTACTTCAGCCGTCAGGCGTTGCCAACCGAGGCTGAGCCTGCCGATAACGCCTTGCTGGATCGGTTACTGGACTGTTTTGGCGGGCGTGACAATATTCAGCAGGTGGATGCCTGTTTAACGCGACTGCGCGTGACGGTGAAATCGCTGGCGGCGGTCGATTCCGCTGGCTTACAGCAGGAGGGGGCAATTGGTGTAGTAATCCTTGGGCAGGAAGTGCATGCGATTTTCGGTACGCAGTCCGATCGTCTGCGTCAGTTGCTGGAGGCCCGCTTCTTTTAGCCGGGCTAAAAAAAAGGATAACCGGCGACGGTTATCCAAAATAAGCCTCCGGATAAGAGGCTAATAATGATGACAATGAGGATAGGGGAGGGTTACCACCAGGCTTCGACCTGCACGCCGAAGTTCCAGGTGTCGTTACTGGTGTTGTCCTGGAAGCTGTGCCCGTTTTCAGAGTCGTTCAGGTAAGAGGCAAACACGCGCAGTTCAGGACGCGACATAAACTCCGGACCGGCCGCCAGGCCTAAAGCCAGGGTGTATTTCTGTCCGGCCTGTTTGTAGTCACCGCCGACTTTGTTCTCATCTTTTTGCCAGAAACTGCCAACTTCGCCGATGCCGCGTACGTACTGCGTAAACTGATATTGTCCACGGCCTACTAGCGACAGCAGCGTACTTTTATTGGTCAGGGCGGTGACGTCATCAGCCGAGCCCCAGGTAAATACCTGATTCAGCGAGAACTTGTCGGTAACCGGCAGCAGACCGGTGTTGATCACGCGGTAGCCTTTGGCGTTGCTGGTATCGTTCCACATGTCATACCAGCCGCCGCCCTGTGAAATCATGTTTTGCGCCAGCCCCTTATCAGCGTATTGCAACACCAGTTTCTGATAGCCGCCCCAAAGATCCTGACTGATTTCACCGGTCACCATCACGCCGTTTTCAGCGTCATACAGCCCGCCATACTCTTCCTGCTTTTTGGTGGTATTTGGCATGGCATAATCAATGCCAAACTCGGTCCACGCGCCGCTCCAGGGTTTCCAGCCGGCGTAGCGAAGATCGAGGTAGTTAATATTCACATCATTGTCGCCATCCACGCGATAGTCCACGTCATTGGCATCGCCACGTATCCAGGCGAAAGAGACAGCGCCCGGGCCGAGCGTATAGTTTTCAACACCGGCGCCGGAACCAGAGATGTTCCAGTATTTCGTATCAATGATGTGTAAATCGTGGCGCTGGTAGTAACGTTTACCTCCCCAGATCACCGCATTTTTGTCGCCGGGTACCAGGCCTTTGATCTGCAGGTTAAGCTGGCGCAGGCCAAATTGTGCATCGTCGCCGAGCGTGGTTTCGTTATCGTTGGAGCCATCGGAAAACATACTGACCATGGTGTCTACGTAAAAACTGACGTCATCCTTTTTATAGACTTCACTGCCCAGCTCCACCTCACCGTAGGTGTCTGCCTCGTTACCCAGGCGGCCAAGCTTATTTTTTTGCCACTCTTCAATGCCGCCATCCTGAGACACGCCTACGCCACCGCGTAAATAGCCGTGAAAATCGATGTTGTCGATAGCTGCATAAAGCGTAGGGGAGGTCAGGACTGCAGCGAGCGCTACAGCAGCCTTACGTAGTGTAGTCATGTTACCCTCATTTGAATTGTCATACGTTCACATACGGCGGAAGTAAACGCCTTTTAACAGGCATGTGACAATTCAAATCACGACAAGGTGTGATGTACTGCAAATAAAAGGGTGCATTTTGTAACGATTGGTGAAACAGATCACTTAATCTTGCATGTGAAGGTATAACTTTTACTGTTTTTCCGCCGTGTGATTACGGTAACCTGACCCGACGTTACGTTATGATAGTATTCCGCCACTGGTTAACAGGGATGCGAGTTATGAAATCAAAAAATGCCACCTTAGAGGATGTTGCCCGCCATGCTGGCGTGTCGTATCAGACGGTTTCGCGGGTTTTGAATAAATCGGCAAACGTCTCCGAAGCAACGCGGCACAAGGTAGAGGCAGCGATTGAGACGCTGCGTTACGTGCCCAATCGCCTGGCGCAGCAGCTGGTGGGCAAACAGAGTACCACGCTGGGTCTGGTGACCACTTCGCTGGCGCTGCATGCGCCTTCGCAGGTGGCCGCCGCGGTAAAGCGTTATGCCAATGCGGCTGACTATCAGGTGCTGATTGCCATGATTGATGAGAACGTCAATCAAAGCCTGCAGGACTGCCTTAACGAGCTGAAATCGCAACGGGTGGATAAAGTCATTATCAACGTGCCGCTCGAGAGTGACGACGCGGAGCGCATCGTGTTAGAGAACGACGATATCCTCTGCCTGTTTTTAGATGTCGATCCCTACACCTCGGTGTTTAACGTGTCGTTTAACCCGGCGGACGGCACCCGCGCCAGCGTTAAATATCTTTATGAGCAGGGGCATCGTCATGTCGCGCTGTTGGCGGGGCCTGAACAGTCGGTGTCGGCCAGGCTGCGTTTAAAAAGCTGGCTTGAGACGCTGGCCAGCTATGGACTGGAGCCGGTCAGCATCCGCCATGGTAACTGGGATGCACAGAGCGGCTACAACGGCGTGCTGCAGCTGCTGCGTGAAGCGCCTGACTTCAGCGCGCTGCTGGTCGGCAACGATCAGATGGCACTTGGCGTGCTGAGTGCGCTGCACCAGCGCGGCGTGGCGGTGCCCGGACAGATCTCCGTTATTGGTTATGATGACACGTACGAAAGTGCCTTTTTCCATCCGGCGCTGACCACGGTTTCCTTGGATCTTGATCTGCAGGGCAAAGAGGCGGTAGCGCGCATTCTGTTGGCCAGCGAGCAAGACAGGCAGCGTTCCTCATCCATTTTGCCGGCGAAGTTGGTGGTGCGCAGTTCCAGCGGCGTAGCCGATCGTCAGCAGCAGAATCTGCAGCAGCTTGCCGAGCAGCTGCGGCTGATTGCCAGTCAGCTTGAGTAGGTATCCCGCGAGTGGCTCCTGGCAGAACACGCGGCTCCTGCCAGAACGCGCGGTCCAGTCTCGGGAAAAGCCCGATAACAGGGAGGCAGGCGGCAGGGCATTGCCGCTTTTCCCTCTGTCGGGATAGCCTTCCCGGGCATTTTACTTCCGCATTGCTGGTGCAAACCGGGTAGAGCGGGTGATTTATTGCTGCCTCTACGCGAGACAGGCAAATCTACTCAGATGCAACTTTTACAATGTTACCATTAAGGTCCGAGCGATAATTATCGCCATCATACACAGTGAACATTAAACCCCTGTTTCTGCTTTTATCTACAGAAAAGAGGACGTTCTTTTCAATGCAGTTTTTTTTATATCATAATGTTCTATCGGCTACCGTCAGCCCTGGCCGGAGCAGGGATAGCAGAAATATCGATGTATTTTCTCAATCCCATTGGACGGCTTACACCACGAGGATCGGAAAAGGGTAATCTTAGGGATGGAGTTGGCAACACTTGCACAGTCCATGTTGTATCTCCAATAAAACTAAAGCTCACTGAATTATGATTCAAACTCAAATTCTCAAAGGTGCCAGTAGTATATTCACCACCGAGGGAAAGGCTTTCAATAATTCCGGATTGAATATCTATATAAAATATATTAAGGCTTTCTTCGTAAACTATATCGTCCGTGGTAAAGAGTAAAAATCGTGTATCAGCCACTTTGACAGCAGCTTCGAGTTTTTTTCCGGAAACGATAATATCCGTATTTTTTTCTTTCAGAATGATTTCGCATTGCGTTTCACTAAGTCTTTGGGCGTCTTTGACGATAGAGAGCGATATGCTGTCAGTTAATTTCATATTCATCTCCAATGCCTGCTTATTTACCATGCAGCTAAGACCCCGCCCATAAAACTATCTATTAGAATCCATACTGGTGCATCTGGACCGCATACAAGGTCTGCGAAGGAACCAGCTGCCCGGCCTCCAGCCATACCTGAACCAGCTATAGTGGCTTGTCGGGTAGACTCTGATACTTTGTCCTGGGCCGTATAGATCTCGTAAATGGCAATTGCCATGGATAGAAAAATTAACCCTTTGCCAGCGGAAGAAAGTCTTTCCATTTTTAGATCGACTTTAGCACTCGATCTTCCTGTCGATTCGACGATACGGCATAACCCTGATTTTTGCATGGTTGAAAGATTATCAAAATTAGCCGGTCTACCAAAATTTTCAATCGTTTTATTAAGCATGTTCACTTCCGGGAAGTGCAGGGTAACCCGCCGAAGTGACACGCCGCCGCTGCGGTTGCTGAAGCGCATCGGGTTGTTGTTCACCGCCAGTATTACCACCGGAATGTGCGTTGACCAGGCGTCGCGGTACTTCGGGTCAATCGTCACAGCTTCGCCGCCGGTTACCGCCTTGATACCCGCACCGTCGCCACTACACTTTTCCTGGTCCGGCAGAATAATCAGCAAGTAGCCGACCACGCTTGCGCGTTCCCGTGATGAATCCAGCGTGTCGATGGTCGCTGCCGTGGTATTGTCCTCGCCTGCCAGCAGGTGGGCAATGGAGGCCATCACGCTTTTCCCGCTGCCGCCGTGGGTAGTTACTTCGAGGAACAGCTATCGGCCGTCGCAGCGTCCCCCGGAAAAGGTTGCCCGGTGCGGATATATCAGCACCTCTGGAACATCCGGCTGTAGTCCACCACAGTCTCTGATACAGCTGCCACACAGGAGATCATCTCAGAGATGATTTCTGTTGGGTGGGGGACATGGAGACAGTCAGGTCAGACGATAGCCAATAGCCGTATTTTCATTCCGCATTGTCGGGTGACAGTTGCCTCTATGCAAAAGGCTTCATTTTACCGTAGCGGACTGGAGAGGGGTAGCGTCTTAGGCTGTCTTAATACTTTGAATTCTTGAGGTTTAAAGACAATCATTGTACAAACTGAGGGCACAAAAAAGCCCGCAAAACTTTCGCTTTGCGGGCTTTCAGGACTTCATCGAATGGTTCTGTTGGCCATCGACCAAGGCTGGCGGAATCTGAACAAAAATCGCAAGCTCATGTATTTAGATGTTTTTATCTAATTCAAGTTTGTTCCGTGTACCTAAACGTGTACCAATCATTAGATCTCACATCCCGGAGCGGCACGGCAAGGATAACGAATTCCCCGCGCTAGATCCAAAATAAAATAATTTTAGAGAAAAGTGTTCATACTGTTCACTTTGGTATTTTATCTATTAAATTCATAGTGTTAGTTGGTGAATGGTTTGAGGCGGGATCTACACTAGTATGCAATAAAAGTGATCTCTCAAGTGAGGGTACTAAATATGGCCTTAACCGGCTCAAAGCATGAATTTACAAACTAAAAATGTGGGCAGCCATTTTTCAGGCCATTATCATTTAGCGTGGTCTTTATGGTATTATTTATTCGGTTTTTAAGTAGCATGCTCATGCTCATGCTCATGCTCATGCTCATGCTCATGCTCATGCTCATGCTTGTTTGGCAATTTATCATGAATTAATATCGTACATTTATGTCTTCTCCTAAATATTCCTGTATATTAACCTCAAACGATTACTAATGATGCAAGACTGACCAATGCTAAACATACATATGGCCCCCAAATCAGCCATCTTTTAAGAGTGAGGATTTTTTTTAAATCTACTATACTGGTCTCAGTGATATTGATTTTAATTCCTTCATCTGGTAAGTCTAAGTCAGAACCTACTAATAATGTATTTAAACTGTTTTCTATTTCATGAGAAAAAGAGATCATTTTGTATTCAATTACTCTTATGCCGCATTCAAAAATAAAAATTGGAAATAAAATAAGAAAGCTAATTACAATGACGCTGTGGCTGTTGTTTGTGTATGCATAGCTCAATAATGCACCCCAGATAGTAATTCCCCACATTCTAACTTTCCATGCAGTTTCAGCATTGTTCTTAGCAATTGATTGGGTTAACTCCCAAGCCTTTAAAAGAATATCCTTCTCTATATTCATTATATAGCCCATCTTTTTGTAATGGTTGAAAGTAAATTTAGTAGTGCTGTTTTTTTATCTATGTTCGTATGATCTAATGCCATTAATTCAATAACGAATGGAATCATATGGTTGACGACAAAGTTGATGATGTCATCATTGTCATCCGTGTACGTTTTGTTACTTAAAGGGTATGGGGCAGAGAGGCTTAACTGAAGTGTTTCAATAAGAGATGTGTAATCTGCTGGGACAGGGTTTTTAGATGTGTTTATAATTCTTAGAGTTGTTTTTAAATTTCTGAATTGCGTTTTAAAAATGTGACTATGTGTTTGCTCAACTAAAGTTTCAAAAATGAATTTAATTTTTTTTCTTAGTTTGCTTATATCGCTTGATGGTGAGTTATCGAATTCATAAAAAGTTTCTGATAAGTTTGTGTACATCGAATCGTTAATTATCATATTAATTCCTTATAAATTTAAAAGACTCTTTGATTAAGTTTTTTGCTGCCGCTGAGTTGGGTGGTAATTTTAATTTAATATTAATTTCTCTAACGCTGTAATCATAAAAATCTTGGAGGAGGATAAGGTTGTTGGATACGCCAATGTTATTTGCTTTTAATTTTATACATTCTCTCTTGTTGAACTCATAAATTCCTTCTTCGGCCAAGCTGAATATGCAGAAATTTTTCAACAGAGGATATAGGTTTACTAAAGCAGACAAGTAATATCCATTCAAGAATTCGAGATCTCTATAAATAAGTGCTTCATTTTTAATTTTATTAATCTCATCTGCGAATGATTTTTTTACTTTGAAGGAAGAAGTAAGTTCCCCCCATTTTGATTCGCAACCATCAATAAGTTTTCCTTGCTCAAAAATATGATAAAGAAACAGGCTGCCTTGGCTATAAAAATTATTAAATGTTGCTGTATCATAAGATATAAAATTAATTGGCAGATCAGGAATATCAAGGTCTTTTATTTTGTAAATGGCCTTGCCTTCCGGATAGTTATAAAGCAGAACGTCAATATCACTATTTTTATTGAAATCACCCCTCGAAACTGAACCGAATAAAATAGCGAATGACTCTTTTTCAGTACTAAACATAGCAACTCTCAATAGTCAAAACTTGCTATAAGATTATTGTCGTTAACGATTTTTTGACGCATCGAAAACAACGGTGTCAGAACCAAGAAATACAATGTGTTGCGACTTCCAGCTCATTGCATTTTCATACTCTATTTTTTTTAACTAGAAATCAATAGTTGCTTAATGATTAAAGAACCGGCTCATGCCGGTTCATATATTGTGGGAGTTAATGGCTACATGTGGGGAGCCAGTCGGCCTCGCTGTCCTCATGCAGAGTTAGATTGGTCTGGACACCATTATTTGTCCTGCGCTTCAACAGTATGCGCTCATACTCCTTTAGCGTCTGCGGCACCGCCTGGCCGAAAGCGGTCAGGCTCAGCGGATGCTGATGGCCACGTGACTCCATAAACGACAGGTAGGCGTGGTAGAGATAGCGCTTCGGATTCAGCGGGCGGATATTGGCGTTACCCATAAACATACCTGTCGCGGTGCTTATCGGCATCAGATAGCCGCAGAAATCAACCAGCGGATCGGCCTGTCGTTTGATATCCAGCGCCTCACCGGAAGTCTGCTGCGCCTGCAACAGCTCGCGGGCTTCATCTGGCGACACGAAGCGCTGCATCAGATGACGAACAATCACGGCCAGCTCAGCGCTGATTTTTTCCAATAACTGCGGGTCACGTTCCTTTGCCGGTATCACTTCCGGGAACGTCAGGATAACCCGGCGGCGCGAAACACCGCCGCTGCGGTCGCTGAAGCGCATCGGATTGTTGTTCACCGCCAGAATGACGGCCGGGATATGGGTTGAATAGGCATCGCGGTATTTCGGATCGATGGCAACCGCATCGCCGCCGGTTATCGCCTTGATGCCCGCGCCGTCGCCGCTCCATTTCTCCTGGTCTGGCAGGATAACCAGCGAGAAGCCCACCACGCTGGCGCGCTCGCGGGAAGATTCCAGCGTGTCGATGGTTGCGGACGTGGTGTTGTCTTTTCCGGCCAGCAGAGTGGCTATCGAGGCCATGACACTTTTACCGCTGCCGCCGGGGCCGGTCACCTCAAGAAACATCTGCCAGTCATAGCGGTTTGCCAGCACCATAAATAACGCCGCGAGAATGCGCTCCTGCTTGTCGTGATTATGCCCGGCTGCCCGCGTTAACCAGCGCCAGAAGGCCGGGGCGTGGTCTGCAAGGTTTTCACCCGGACGCGGGGCGGTGTAGTCCACGCTGTTGACGGTGCGCAGCCAGTGCTCGCGGCGGTGCGGGCTGAAGGTGCCTTTCGTGGTGTCATACACGCCGTTACGGAAACCAATCAGGCGGCGGGATGGTTCACCCATCTGCGGCACCATCAGCTTGAGCGTGTCCAGCACGCTGCCGATACCGGCAGCCGAGAACGGTGCGCGTACTTTCTGAAACAGCGCGGCGATTTCCCGGCGCAGCGTCTTCGCCTCCATCACCTGCCATGCGCCGTTCTCATAGCGGCAGATTTCCTCCCCGACCGGCGGCACGGCCAGCGCCTCTCCGTAATGGGCGACCAGCAGCTCCGCTTTCTGGCTGGCGCTCATGGCCTTCAGGTCAGCCTCGCTGACGGATTCAAACGGGCTGAGTGGCTGCGGCTGCGTGAAGGCGGTGAGCTGCGCCAGCGTGGCGATATCGCCCTGTGCCTGCCACACGTCGTTCCAGTCACCCGTAACCGGCGGCAGTGCGGTTTTCCCGCCGCAGGCTTTCGCCGCTTCCTCTGCCTTTAACTGGCCGGTACCGTTGTCGTCGCGGTCGGCGGCAATCAGCATCAGCGCGGCGGGGTATGACTCACGCAGCCGCTTTGCCAGTGCGGGCAGGTTGTTGGCGCTCAGCGCCACGTAAACCGCCTGCCCGGTCAGCCTATGCACGGTCAGGCCGGTGGCATATCCCTCGGTTAGCCACAGTGTTTTGCCATCCGGCTCGCCTGCCAGCCAGTATGTGCCTTTTACCTGCCCGCCGGGCAGGGTGCGCTTGTCGCCTGCGGCACTGATGAGCTGCACGTTAACGGCCGTGCCGTCTTCGCCGGTCAGCGGGATGAGCACATCCCCGGTGGCAAAGCTGATGCCACCACAGCGCAGCGCATCAGCAAGTGTGAGCGCCTGCGTACCGTGCAGCCCTTTCGATGAAAGGTAGGCGTTGTCCGTGCGGCTGATGGCGGCGACGATAAGTGCCTGCGCCCGTGCGGCGGCGTCTGCATGCGCGCGGCTTTTGTCTGCGGCTTCATAATGCATAAACGGGGCTGACTCCGGCAGCGTGCCGAGCATTCCGGCCACCTTCATGGCGGCCTCTTTAGCGCTGATACTGAGCGCCTTTTCCACCAGGTTAAGGCCGTCACCGGCCCCGCACTGGTTACAGAGCCACGTTCCGCGCCCGTCCTGATTGTCAAAACGGAAGCGGTCTTTACCGCCGCACGCCGGGCAGGCACCGTGTCGCCCCCCGGCGAGCACGCTGATACCGAGGGCAGGCAGAAGCTGCGGCCAGAATCCGGTGGCCGCCTTTACGGTGTCAGAGACGATATGTTTCATCTGCATGTTCTCCCTTAGTGCAGCGTGATGCGGCTGGCGGCCGCAAGCTGGCTGTGGAAAAGTTCATCCATCATGGTGACGCCGAGCTGCGTCAGGCGCGGCGGCGCTGTCAGCAGATCCGGCTCAACCATATCGCCCAGCATGGTGCAGGCCATCTCCATGCCTGCATCCGGGCCGTGACGGCGCACATAGAAGCCTTCCAGCTCAAGGGCGATAGTCATCTGAAGCTCATCGAGTGTGGCTGACACGGTAATGCCGAAGCTTTTGCAGACATTCAGATAGCCCTGCGCCAGCGCGCGGCGGAAAACGGCGGTGCGTACCTCAACTGGCAGGCAGGAGTGATTAACGGTCATCATGGCGGGCCTCCGTGGCTAACATGCGGGATTCACAGGTTTCAACAACTTTACCGAGCTGGTCGGTGAGCAGGGCGACGACCGAGGCAAGCGCCGCGCCGTCCGGCACGCAGCCGCGCGCGCTCAGGCAGTTCACCGAGTCGAACATATCGAGCACGGTCACGCCGACGGTGTGCGCGTGCAGCAGACGCAGATAGTCAGCGTGGGGAATAGGGTAGGTGTCATGGTTATTCAGGTGTTGAGAAAGGGTATTCATGCCGCCACCGCCTTAACCGGCAGACGACCGGCAAAGGACAGGACGTAATCACGGGCGAGGCTGGCGCGGGCGCTGCGCTCATCGCCTGCTACAGTGCGCAGCATGCAGGGACGGGCGGCGGCATCGGTGCGGCGCACGGCGGCAAAAATAAAGGTGAATTCGAGGTGAGCGGCAGTAAGGGCCGTTGTCATGAGGACAATCTCCATTGAGTAGCGGTTGCTGCTACCACCGGAGTTCCTACGCTCATGGGTGGTAGCCCGGACGGGGGTAGGAATACCGGCCTCAATGGATACCGGCCAACCCGGAGGCTGCCCCGCCCGGGCCACCATTACGCAGGCGGCGCAACGGCTAAAGAACCGTTGCCCGGATAATGGGTGCACCGAGGCATAGACACAAAAAAAGACGCATGGCGCGTCTGGTGTCGCCATTGAGTAACTCGGGTTCCTACGCCCGGCTGCCGATTTTGCGGCAGCACAAAAACTGTATAACGGCCGCTCGCCAGAGAAAAGCCTTTTTTCACTCATCGGGGCGTTTTCCTCAGCAACCGGTCAGGACGTGATCGGATTGCGGCGGATTTGATCGGAATTTCCCGTCTTCTTTCTTTGCGCCCTGCGTGACAGGCTTCGCTTTTTTTACTCAGCACGGAAATATGGCCGTGCATCCCGCTGGTAAAAGCCGGTGTCGTGGCGGGTTTGCCGCTGACCGCCGCCTTCAGACTTTCCGCGACAAAGGCGGCTTCTTCGCGGGTGAGCGGAAAGATTTTTGTGCCGACATTCAGCGTAATCATGCTGTCCCTCCGGCGCGCTGTGCGATGCGGGCCTGCATCCAGCCGTCAATCTCTGACGCCAGCCAGGCGACGTTTTTACCGCCGAGGGAAATCTGCGACGGGAACTGCTCCCGGCTGATTAAGTCGTAAATGGTTGAGCGTGAGAGGCCGCAGGTGCTGATGACTTCCGGTAGGCGCATGAAGCGGTCGCGCGGGAAAACGGCGTCGCGGATTGCGGTAATGGCAGGAGCCGGTACGGATGAAACTGCGTGCATGGTGTTACCTCATTATGAGTCCGGCCGGTGCTGTCCGGTTCCGGTGGTGTCTTCAGGTAACTCCCTATTCTGGTTATATTTCTGGTGAAGTAAACAACCCCCTGATTGGTGAAAAATGAGCAAATAGCACTTCTCTTACCTCCTGTTTGCCTTTGTTTGCCAACGTTTGCCAGCGTTTGCCTTTTAAGAGCTTTCAGCGATTAAAAAGCTTTAATTAATAGGATTAAAATCTGAAAAAGGCTCGCCAAAAAAAAACTGTTATCTGAGACTGTGTGAACACAGGTGAATACTCAGTGAAGACTTAATTCTAAAGTGTTCACTACTTTAAGTACTGTATTTATTATATTTTTTATCTCAGTGAATACCGGTGAACAGTTATATAACAAATACCATCAGTTAAGAGATCATCCCTTATCGGTTATACCCTTGTTTGTTCATCGACAGGCGGAAAGCAATGAAATGCGCTGTCCTGTGGTACACGACAGAATGTCCTTATCCTTTACAGACGATGAGAGACAATCATGACCACCCCGGAACAGAAACCTGCATCACTGGAACGCTTCGAGAAAGCCCGCGCTGAACATACCGAAAGGATGAAAGCCTATAACGGCATCTGCGCCGATATTGCCCGCTGTGAAAAAGAGCAGCGGGCAGCCATTGAGGCAGGGAAAGAAGCCGAGAGCAGCTGGCGCACGAGCTTTCGCAACCTGCGAGGCAATCTCACTGACGAGCTGCGCGCCGAACATTCTCAGCGCATCGCCAGCCGGGAACTGGCCGACGAGTTCGGCGGGCTGCTCAAAGAGCTGGCGCTGGATAAGCAGGAGGCGATGCTAAAATGCTGCGGCAGTGGGAAAGAGTACGTTGAGTCGCACCAGGAAGCATTTACCGGCTTCGCGGATGCACACTGGCAGTCAGCCTTGCGTAACGTAAGTCCGTCGCTGCTGTGGGCCATTAAGCTGCGTCTCCGTCGTGAAGAGCTTTCCCCGACGTTTACCGGAGACGACCGAGATAGTATTAATGACGTGGCTTATCTGGTCGGTGAAGCGCTGACGCGGGCGGCTGCTGCTCTGCCAGACAGCATACTCCATGAGGCTCCGCTGCTGGAGAATATTGGTCTGTATCTCCCGCCACTTACGGGTATTGATATGGAGCTTTACCGCCATCCTATGCGCCGCCAGAAGCTGGCTGAATCAATCCGGGCGCAGCGTGCAAAACTTCAGGAAGGCAGCCAGAAATGATGCACTGTCCCTACTGCAAAAGCGCGGCACATACCAAATCGAGCCGCTATATGTCAGAGCAGGTAAAAGAGCGTTATCACCAGTGCACTAACCTCGACTGCTCCTGTACTTTCAAGACGAATGAGAGCATCACAAAGGTGATCACCGCACCGCCACAGCCGGAAAAAATACCGGTACCATCACCGGAACCAGCAAAAGAACGCCAGACGCTGGGCCGTTATGGTTCTGCATTCCGCCAGATTCATTAATCCCTCACACTGCCGCTGCTCAACCAGCGGTTTTTTATTCCTGTCCTTTGTTTTCCTCAAGCCTTTTTTCTGGCGAGCCGCTTTGTAAAGAGCCGTGCATGCATAGCGTGCATGGATCTGCATGCAAAATCATGTACCGCTTTCTCCCATTAAGGCCATAACGGCCGCCGCTCTGCACGCATCATGCACCTGCATGAAAAACGGTGCAAAAAGCGGGCAGGCGTGGCGGGGATAGCATTGCGCGCGAACAGTAAAACCAAATCACAATCGGTGTCTATATCTCATATCTAACTCAAGGGTACTGCGGGGGTATGGCGCACCAATAAGTTTGAGATAGCTCTCATACAATGCAAAGGTATGGTGACCTGCTTTCATATAATCTAAAAAAACCCTAATGTTTTGATGAAAAACTAATCGCATTTCTCATTGTGCAGTTGTAAATTCATTCCTAGTCAGCGTTAGCATAATGCTGTCTATAAACACAGTGCATTGGATGTGCATCTAAATCGAAGTAGAGCAATTCTGATGCGTTAATTTAATCTTTTCTGGAAATTGATTATGGAATTATCACGAGGATCGGAATGGAGGAAGTGGGATCTTCATATCCACACGCCAGCATCAGTGCTCAATAACCAATTTGGTGATTGGGATTCTTACGTTCGAGAATTGTTTAAAGCTGCAATTAGAGAAAACGTTCAAGCAATTGGTATAACTGACTACTATATACCAGAAGGTTATAGAAAAATTAAAACAGAGTACCTTTTGAATGAAGGGAAATTAAAAGAACTGTTCTCTAACTCAGAAATAGATTTAATACGTAAAATTTACTTGTTTCCCAATATTGAATTTAGGATAAGTAAATTGCTTACCAGCGACAAAGAGACTAAAGATTGGGGCAATAAATTTAACTATCACCTTTTGCTTTGTGGAGATTTAAACATTGATGATATTGAGTCTGAAATAATTTCTCAGCTCAGTATTGAATATGATGCAACTGTAGGAGTAGCTACAGAAAAAAGGCCTTTGACTAAACGTACCATTGAAGAATTCGGACAGCGTCTCAAAGCGGAACATTCTGGGTTCATAGGGAGTGATTTTTTTATTGGTGCATGTAATGCTTCAATTAATGAATCTGACTTAGCACAAATATTAAAAGGTAATAGTCGCTATAATAATAAGTATATGTTGGGAATTCCAAGTGATGAAGACTTAAGCAAAATAAGTTGGAACTCACAAAGTCATAGTATAAGGAAGAACTTAATAAAACAGTCTCATTTTATCTTTAGTTCTAATCCAAAAACCGTTAGCTTTATGTTGGGGGAGTATAACAAGGACCAGCATGTAAGTGAATTTGGAGATATCAAGCCATGCCTATGGGGATCTGATGCACATTCTTTAGTAGAATTGTTTAAACCTAAATTGAATAGATATACTTGGATTAAAGCTGACCTTAATTTCTCAGGTTTAAAACAAGTTGTATATGATCCAGAGTCTAGGGTTAAAATCCAAGAAAATAATCCCCACCAAAAAAATGATTATCAGATTATTAAGCGCGCCAGATTTATTAATAAGTCTTCTAAGGAAGTATTTACTGGTGAATGGATAAACTTCAATGCGGATTTGAATACCATAATCGGCGGAAAGTCCTCTGGGAAGTCTCTTTTGTTATATAATTTAGCAAAGGCTAATAATAAAGATGAAGTTACCGAGAAAATGGCTCTTGCTAAAATGACGCCATATACGCAATCTCAAGCTTATGATTTTGAGGTGGAGTGGAATAATGGTGAGGTATGTAAACTGTCTGATGAAAATACTAAGCCCATAACTTATATACCTCAGTTATATATTAATCAGCTTGCGGAGAGAGAGGGCAAGAATGATTTAAATGAATTGATCAGCAAAGTTTTATCTCAGAGGGAAAGCTTTAAAAAAGAAACAGAATCTATCAGGAGTTTGATCTCGGATAACAACATCAACATATCGACTAAATTGAGTGAGCTTTTTTCCTGTATTAACCATTATAATTATTTGAAAAAAGAGTGCCTAGACGTTGGAGTTAAGGGGGATGTGGAAAGACAAATCAGAGAATTAAATAATCAGTCTGAAGAGCTAAGAAAAAAATCAGGATTTTCAGAACAAGAACAAAAAATATATAATTCCTTGATGTCTCGGAACAAGTCTCTGCTTAGTCGCAAAGAATTTTTGATAGGCATGGATGAAACTACGAAGGAGGTTATCCTATCCTATAAGGTGAATTCTGAAGTTTTGCTTTCAAGTCTGCTCTCATCTATCAAGAGGGATGTTGCGCACGATGTAAATTCAAGATTAATGAACGATTATTTTGAATTTATAAGTTCATCATTGCAGTCTGTATATCCCCGTATAGAGTCAAAGTTACATGAAAAAATCAAAAAAATACCGTATTGGTTAAATAAAATAGAAAGTGACATTTCAAAAGTAAATATCTCATTACTTCCATTTACAGCAAAAATTAAAGAGCAATCGAAGCTGAAAGAAATAAGTGAAAAGCTTATCGTTGAAAATGGAAAATTAAAGCGTATTAACGAAAAACAGGCTGAAATAGATAAACAAACTCAGATGGGAACCGATATTAAATCTTCTTTGCAAAATAGTTATCTGTCAGTTATGGAGGGATATAGCTCTATAGTTTCTTTAGTAAATGATCCTATAAACTCTTTCGGCGATGAAATTTCAGTCCAAGCTGAAGTTAGTTATGATAACGAGCAGTTTAATGCTTTCTTAGATTTATTTGATCGTAGGGCTAACTTAACGGAATTCATGGCAGGACTATTGGATGCAAAAGGAAATGTCCTGTATGATCATGAAGAACACGCTCAAAAAATCAATCTAATATATGATAAAATCAGATTGGGTAAAGGATTGCCTAATCTTAAAAATGGTGTTACGGCTAAAGATCTTCTAAATAAATTATATTCTGATTGTTTTAGAATTGATTATTCTGTTTTCTATAAGAATGATGAAATACTTCAGATGTCACCGGGTAAAAGAGGATTGGTGCTTATGAGCATTTTATTGCATTTAAGTAATTCTGAGCATCCTATTTTAATTGATCAACCAGAAGATAATTTAGATAACAGAACTATATATGATCAACTTAAAGGTTACATTAGAAATAAGAAGCTCGATAGGCAAATAATAATGGTGACTCATAATGCAAATCTAGTTGTTTCTACCGATGCTGAATGTATTATCGTGGCCAACCAATCTGGACAGCAAGCAGGAAATGAAAATGAGAAATATCAATTCGAATATTGCTTCGGATCTTTGGAGAATAATAAAATAGATGGAAGTAGAAAAGGAGTTCTATTTGAAAGTGCAATCAGGGACCATGTTTGCCATATTCTCGAAGGAGGAGTAAAAGCTTTTAAAGAGAGAGAGATAAAATATGGCATGAAACACTAGTTATAGTAAGTGACTATGACTATCATAGTCACTTATAATTAATTAACGGACGAAACTTCCCCACCAGTTCATTAACTCGATTCGTTTGTTCAAATAGGTAGAGCGGTTATACGCTCGCCTAACTTCATTTTTATCACTATGTGCTAGAGCTGCCTCTATAACATCAGCACTGAATCCCTGTTCATTTAGAGCAGTGCTTGCTATAGAACGCAGCCCGTGTGCCACTAGTTTTCCACCGTACCCAATGCGTTTCAAGGCTGCATTTGCTGTTTGACTGTTCATCGGTTTTTTCGGATCGTTCCTGCTTGGGAAAATATGTTCTCGATGTGCGCTAATTGGCTTCAACACTTCCAATATTGCTATAGCCTGAGTTGAGAGAGGAACAATATGTTGGCGTTTAGCTTTCATTCGCTCAGCCGGAATCGTCCATAGCTTTGCATCGAGATCGATTTCTTCCCATCGTGCACCAGATGCTTCAGATGGACGCACGAGAGTAAGGAGCTGCCATTCAATAAGACAGCGAGTAGGAACAGATAAGTTTGACATGACCAAAGAACGCATTAACTTTGGCAATTCCTCTGGCCTAAGCGTGGGCATGTTTTGCTTTTTAGGTTTTTCAAATGCCATACCGACGCCTGAAGCAGGATTCGCATCAATCAACCCCGTGTTAACTGCATAAATCATGATCTCGTTGATGCGCTGCACCAACCGGCGAACTGTCTCAAGTGCCCCGCGAGCTTTAATCGGCTCCAGTGCTTCAACGATCGTTCTGGCTTTAAGCGCTTGAACAGGAATCTCACCGATAGTTGGGAAGATGTCTTTCTCAAGCGATCGCCAAATATCCTTCGCGTAATCCTCAGTGACGCTTTTGCTTTTGAGCTGGAACCATCTCCCAGCAACAACTGAAAAAAGGCTATCTAGTTCAATTTGCCGTTGCTCTGATACTTCCTCTTGCTGCTTCTGCGGGTCTATCCCTTGCGCAAGCATCGAGAGATATTGGTCACGCATTTGGCGTGCAACAGCGAGCGTTAGGGCAGGGTAAGAGCCAAGGCTAAGATTTGTGCGACTGCTGCTATTTGGTCGCTGGTAGCGAAAACGCCACAGCTTTTTACCTGATGTTTTGACGAGCAGGAAAAGGCCGTCGCCATCATGCAGTGTGAAGTCTTTCTCTTGAGGCTTAGCTTTGAGGATTTCGTTATTGGTGAGGGGGCGTGTTATCCGCGCCATGACTGGTTTCCGTCCATAATTGGTACACGTTTCTGGCCCACATTATAGCGTGTACCAATTCGTGTACCAATTATCTCTGGATTCAGGCGGATCGTCTCGGAAGATTACAGACACAAAAAAGCCCGCAGGGCTTGTGCCGTGCGGGCTTTCAGGACTTCTGCGGATGGCACTGGAACCATCTTTGAAGAATTTTGGTGGAGCTGGCGGGAGTTGAACCCGCGTCCGAAATTACTACACCGTCGGCACTACATGCTTAGTCCAGTCTTTACATTCGCCGGTTAGCTGCGAACGGACACGCTACTAACAAACTAGCCTGATTAAGTTTAACGCTTCAACCCCAGGCAAGGCATCCACGCGATCTCTTTTGGGTTTGACCTCTCTTGATCCCCGTCCTAAGAGCGGAGGCTAGGGAGAGAGGGCTCTTAGCAGGTTATTAAGCTGCTAGGGCGTAGTTTTCGTCGTTTGCGACTATTTTTTTGCGGCTTTTAACGAGGCCAACCGCCCCTCGGCATGCTCCTAGGGCTTCGCAAATCCCGTCGAATCCAGAATCAGCCCCAAGTACTGTTTAGCAGTATAACAAAAACCTGACGCAATGCCAGTAACTTAGCGATTAGCGTGCTTCATTATACGTGCTTTGTCTAATTTCCATTCGCGATCTTTGATGTCATCGCGCTTGTCGTGCTCTTTCTTACCGCGTGCCACGCCGATTTTCAGCTTGGCCCAGGCATTTTTCCAGTACAGCGACAGCGGCACAATGGTGTAACCGTCACGATTGGCTTTGCCAAACAGCGTCTCCAGCTCTCGCTCCTTTAACAGCAGCTTGCGGGTACGTGTAGGATCGCACACCACGTGAGAGGATGCGCCGGTCAGCGCCTGAAATGTTGCGCCAAACAGGAAAGCCTCACCATCGCGCAGCATAATGTAGCTTTCGCTGATGTTGGCCTTACCTGCACGAAGAGATTTGACCTCCCATCCCTGGAGCGACAGACCCGCTTCGAAATCTTCTTCAATGAAGTATTCGTGGCGCGCCCGCTTGTTCATGGCAATGGTGGCAGAACCGGGTTTATGTGCTTTTTTCTTTGTCATAGTGCAACTTAGTGTACATGAAGCGGTGAATGATGGCATCCCCTGTAACAACAAGCGCGGGGAAAAGCGCTATTTTAGCAGAACGCTGGCGGCTGAGAATTTTTGTTTACAGGCCGTCGATGTTATTATTGTAAAGTTTAAGATTAACAGGAAATGTTATGTCCCAGATTAGTCGTTCTGCGCTGGTGCCCTACAGTGCTGAGCAAATGTTCCGGTTGGTAAACGATGTGGATGCCTATCCGGAGTTTCTTCCAGGGTGTACCGGCAGTCGCGTGCTGGATTCCAGTGAACAGCAGATGACGGCGTCGGTAGATGTTTCCAAAGCCGGGATCAGTAAAACCTTCGTCACGCGCAATACGCTGAGCAACAACAAGAGCATCCAGATGCAGCTGGTTGACGGGCCTTTCCGCAAATTAACAGGCGGCTGGCAGTTCACCGAACTGAGTGAAGATGCCTGTAAGGTAGAGTTGAACCTTGAGTTCGAATTCACCAACATGCTGGTAGAGATGGCGTTTGGCCGCATCTTTAAAGAGCTGGCCAGCAGTATGGTGCAGGCTTTCACCAAGCGTGCAAAAGAGGTTTACAGTGCCTGATATCGCGGTAGAAGTGGTTTATGCGCTTCCGGAGAAACAGTATCTTTATACGGTTAACGTAGAAGAAGGCGCCACTGTCGAACAGGCGATTAAAGCTTCCGGCCTGCTGGAGCTGCGCAGCGATATCGATCTTGCCAGCAATAAAGTGGGCATTTTCAGCCGCCCGGTGAAGCTGAGTGATGAAGTAAACAGCGGCGACAGGATTGAAATCTATCGTCCACTGTTGGCCGATCCTAAAGAGCTGCGCCGCCAGCGCGCAGAGCGGGCCGCAAAAAAATAAGGCGCTCTCAGGCGCCTTATCTGTTTCTCTTCCCGTTGCCATTCCGCTCTACAAAACTTCGGCCCGGCCGGGGACGTTGTCCGTCTCTGCCTTAGCGCTTGTCAGAAGACAGCTGGGGTTTGTTGTCGATATGGGTCAACACGCCTTTGCCGTCAAAGGTCAGCGTCAGCGTCTGCTGCGTCACGGGCTGATGGCCCGGTTCCTGACGGAAAACGTAATACCAGACGTTGCTGCCAAAAGGATCGTGCATCATTGGCGTGCCCAAGGTGTAAGCCACCTGCTGTTGGGTCATGCCGGTATGGATTTTAGAGACGTCATTCGCAACCAGGTAGTTGCCCTGATTGATGTCCGGCCGGTAAACCACTCGCTCCAGAGTGGAACATCCGGCGGTCGTCATCAGCAGAACCACCGCCGCAGCAGTCAGCGTTTTACAGCGCATAAGTATCTTTATTCCTTTTCGGGCCAACACCTTGGGCATCAGGCTATTTTATATTCTGTATCGGTTTATCGCGTCGATCACAGCGTCAGGAGCCGATGATAATAAACCTTTTCGCAGTTGGAAACCTCTGCGGAGCAAGGTTATGACCTCTTGATGCCAAAAAAGTGCCGTTTCAGGCCGCTAAAAGCTCTTTTGCGTTCGCCAGGGTATTACGCGTTACCTCGCTGCCGCCCAGCAGGCGCGCCAGTTCCTGCAGACGCGCGCGCTTGTCCAGCGGCTGCATGTGCGTTTCCGTCATTTCGCCATCCGTTTCCTTGCTGACAAAGAAATGGTGGTTACCACAACCCGCTACCTGCGGAAGGTGGGTTACGCACATCACCTGAGTGGATTCACCCAGCTGGCGCAGCATCTTGCCTACCACCGCAGCGGTTGGACCGCTGATCCCCACATCCACCTCATCGAAAATCAGGGCTGGTGTATCCATCTTACGCGCGGTAATCACCTGAATCGCCAGCGCAATACGGGAAAGCTCGCCGCCAGAGGCGACTTTAGAAAGCGGCTGCAGCGGCTGGCCGGGGTTAGTCGTCACGCGGAACTCGATACGGTCTGCGCCTTCAGCGGTCAGATGATCGGGATTGAACTGGACTTCTATAGCCAGGCGGCCATGCGGCATCGACAGCGCGTGCATGCTTTCGCCAATCAGCTGGCTCAGCTCCTGGGCATAGTGCATACGGCGCTGATGCAGGCGCTCGGCGCAGGTCACGGCGGTGGCATGATGCTTCGCCACGGCGAGCGCCAGCTCTTCCTGGTTGCTGTCTTGCTGATCCAGCTGTGACTGCTCTTCCAGCAGCTGTTGGTGGTAGCCAGCCAGCTCGTCTGCAGCAATGCGGTGTTTACGCGACAGAGAAATATAGCGCGATAAACGCTGCTCCAGCTCGTAAAGGCGATTAGGGTCCAGATCCAGGCGCTCACAATAGTGACGCAGCTCGTCGCTGGCTTCACTGATCTGGATAGCGGCTTCATCCAGCATGACGCAAACACCGTTGAGTTTCTCATCCATTGCCACCAGCTCACCTAACAGCTGCTGCGCGGTATAGAGCTGGTTCTGTAAGGTGGCGTGTTCGCCATCGGCTAACAGCATCAACGCCTGCTGGCTGGTTGACAGCAGCTGACCGCTGTTCGCCAGGCGCTTGTACTCTTCGTCGATAGCTTCATACTCACCGGCGACGGGCGCAAACTCGTTCAGTTCTTTCAGCTGATACTGTAACAGCTCACGGCGCGCCTCACGCTCCTGCGACAGCTGCTGATGCTGCGCCAGCACGCGACAGCTCTGATTCCACTGCCGATAACTTTGCGCCATTTCCTGCATCAGGTCATTTTCGCCCGCATAGCCATCAAGCAACGTTTTCTGGTGCTCCGACTTAAGCAGCAGCTGATGCGCATGTTGACCATGAATCTGAATCAGCAGCTGGCCGAGATCGCGCAGTTGAGAAAGCGGGACAGAGGTGCCGTTAATAAAACCTCGAGAGCGGCCGTCGCTGCTGATGACGCGGCGCAGCAGGCATTCACTGCCTTCGTCCAGCTGATTTTCCACCAGCCAGGCCAGGGCGGAAGGGGTATCTTTCAGAGAGAAGCGGGCACAAAGATCGGCGCGATTTGCGCCCTGACGCACCATATCAGCTTCAGCGCGACCGCCCAGACAGAGGCCGAGCGCATCAATAGCAATAGATTTACCGGCACCGGTTTCGCCGGTGATGGCGGTCATGCCACGCTGAAAATCGATCTCAAGTTCACGAACAATCGCAAAGTTACTGATGGTCAGTTGTGCCAGCATAGAAAGCGTTCCTGTATGAAAACACAGATATGGTTTTTCATACAGTATATACTGGTTCCATAACCAGTAAAGTAGCTGGCAACGGATTTTAAAACAATTTTTTCGACCAGCCAAGTTTTGAGCTTAACGTGTTGAAGTAGCTATAGTTTTGTGGATGTATCAGGTTCAGGTGATCGTCATTACGGCGGATCAGTACATCTTCGCCTTCCTGAATCGGCAGCGCGATCTGGCTGTCGCAGCTGACTTCCAGGTCGCTCCGCATATGGGAAAAACGCAGGCGGATAGTGCTGTTGCTGTTAATCACCAGCGGCCTGGCTGAAAGCGTATGGGGGAACATCGGCACAATAGCAATGGCATCCAGTGAGGGCGTCAGGATAGGGCCGCCAGCGGAAAGCGAATAGGCCGTTGATCCGGTTGGCGTAGAGATTATCAGCCCGTCAGAACGCTGTGAAAAGGCAAAGGTCTCATCAATATAGACTTCAAACTCAATCATATGCGCTACCTTGCCAGGGTGCAGCACCACCTCATTGATCGCCGTACCAACGCGTGGCTCACGGCCCTGGCGGCAAACACGCGCCTCCAGCAGAAAACGGCTTTCCGTAATGTATTTGCCTTCCAATACGTCGGCTAACTGCTGCTGCGCGTTATCAGGATCGAGATCGGTCAGGAACCCCAGGTTGCCACGGTTAATGCCAATGACTTTGATATCGTAACGGGCCAGCACGCGTGCCGCGCCCAGCATATTGCCATCACCGCCTACCACTACCGCGAGATCGGCCTTTTGTCCGATATCTGACAGCGAGCCGGTTTCCACATCGGTCAGATTCAGTTCGCGGGCTATCTGCTCTTCAATGATCACCTGATAGCCTTTCGTCGTGAGCCAACGATACAGCATTTCGTGGGTGGTCAGCGCGGTAGGGTGGCGCGGATGGCCCACAATACCGATGCAGTTAAAATGGTTGTTCATGATGCTGGCGTTCCTCATGAGGTAAACTCCCTCAGACAATGTCACGGGTTCCCTTGAAACCGCAATTCTGATCCCCATAATAAGCGAACCAGCGAGATGAATGTGCACAAACGCGGAGAAATTCATGAGTAGTAAAGAACAGAACACACCAAACGAGCAAGTCTCAGACGAAATTGAGATGGAACAGGCAACCCAGGACGCGGAGACAGCAGAAGGGGTGGATCCACGTGATGAACGCATTGCCGAACTGGAAGCCCAACTGACTCAGGCGCAGGGTGGAGTGCGTGAAGCGCAGCTGCGTGCGCAGGCCGAAATTGAAAATATTCGTCGCCGCACCGAACTGGATGTGGAAAAGGCGCATAAATTTGCGTTGGAAAAATTTGCCAACGAGCTGCTGCCGGTCATTGACAGCCTGGAGCGCGCGCTGGAAGTTGCTGATAAAGAAAACAGCGAGCTGACCGCGATGATCGAGGGCATCGATCTGACCCTGAAATCCCTGCTTGGCGCCGTACGTAAGTTCGGCGTGGAAGTGGTTGGCGACGTCAACGTGCCGTTTAACCCGGAAATCCATCAGGCGATGTCCATGATGGAATCCGAAGACGTGGCGCCAAATCACGTGCTGATGGTAATGCAGCGTGGTTACACGCTGAATGGTCGCCTGTTGCGTCCGGCGATGGTTGCGGTAGCTAAAGCTAAAGGCTGACAGCCGTAACAAAAAAAAGCACCTTCGGGTGCTTTTTTATGCCTGCTGTCAGAAACTATGCCGGCAGGACTGGTGTCCAGTCTATGGGGTGCTCGCCATGCTGCTCCAGCCATTCATTGGTTTTAGAAAAGTGACCGCAGCCGAAAAAACCACGATGCGCTGAAAGTGGGGAAGGATGGGGCGCCTGCAGAACGTGATGGCGTTGGCGATCGATAATGCTGCCTTTCTTCTGTGCGTGCGATCCCCACAGCAAAAACACCACGTTTTCACGATGCTCATTAATGACGGCGATGACGCGATCGGTAAAGGTTTCCCAGCCAAAACGCGCGTGAGAATGCGCCTTCCCCGCCTCTACAGTTAAAACGGTATTCAACAGCAGCACGCCCTGACGCGCCCAGCTCTCCAGAAAACCATGATTGGGACGCTGGAATCCCGGAATATCGGTCACCAGTTCCTTGTACATGTTCACCAGCGAGGGCGGGACGGCCACACCAGGCAGAACCGAGAAAGCCAGCCCGTGAGCCTGATTAGGGCCGTGATACGGATCCTGGCCGAGGATCACCACTTTGACATCGCCCAACTCCGTCAGGCGAAAAGCATTGAACACATCCTTTTGCGGGGGATAAACGGTTTTCCCGGCCGCACGTTCTTTAGCCACCATCGACAACGTTTCGATGAAATAAGGTTTCTCTTTTTCCTCTGCCAGCACATCGTGCCAGGTCAGCGTGTTGACCATGTCCGCCTCCTTTAGGGTAATCAAAGGGTAGCTTAGCGCGGATCGACCGCCGCACAAACTTAAAATAAAGTTTAAAAGAACAAATAAATCAGGAAAAAGCAGGCGCCAAAGTTGAGGGAAATCATAAAGATGATTACACGGGCTGATTTGAGGGCGCTCACTTTTTGATTTTGGTCAAGGCTGTTTACTTTCCAGGCTGTTATATAGATCGGATACAGATCAATTTTATCTGCTGATACCTCGTCAGCCACCAACCGCCTGGGAGGCAACAATGATTTCCGGAATTCAAATCACCAAAGCAACCAATCCTGCGTTAATTAATTCTTTTTGGCTGCTGGATAATGAAAAAAAAGAGGCTCGCTGCGTGTGCGCTAAAGCCAGCTATAAAGAAGATCAAATTGTGCCGGTAAGCGATTTGGGCCAATTTGAATACCGCGACGTGCCGCTGGATGTACAGCCGGAAGTCCGCGTGGAAGGGGGCCAGCACCTGAACGTTAACGTGCTGCGCCGGGAAACGCTGGAAGATGCGGTTAAACATCCGGAAAAATATCCGCAGCTGACCATCCGCGTGTCAGGTTATGCGGTGCGTTTTAACTCGTTAACGCCTGAACAGCAACGTGATGTGATTACGCGTACTTTTACGGCCAGTTTGTAAAAATTCGCCTGAAGAAGGTTGGGCAGGTGCGGAAAATAACATCAGGGAAGATTTGTTCTACTTTTTTGAAAAATAAGATTTAATTAACGAGTAAGGAATATTTTTCGCACCAACGTAGCCGGAAAAATACGTTTCAGATAAAAAATCGGGCTAACGCTTTAAAAGCAAACCGATAAAGATAAAAAAACCGCCCTGTCGAGGGCGGTTTTTTGTTGGGCAGCGTATTTATTCAGCGCTGTCAGTTTTTGGCGCCGAGCTTGGCTTACGACGCTTGCCAACGTTTTTGGCATCGCGATGGCGTTTTTTCACGCGCGGCTTCTCTTCGCTCTCTTTCTTTTCTTTCTGCTCTTTGCGCTTCGCCAGCACTTTCTTCGATGGCTTGCCGTTCAGCTTTTCACTTGGTGCACGCGTGGTTGGACGCAGCTCATCAATGGTACGCGCTTTCAGCGGTTCATTGACGTAGCGGCTGATTTTACCCAGCAGCAGGAAGTCATGGGCTTCCACCAAGGAAATCGCGGTGCCTTTTTTGCCCGCGCGGCCGGTACGACCGATACGGTGCAGATAGGTATCCGCCGTGCGCGGCAGGTCAAAGTTAAACACGTGACTTACATCGTCGATGTCGATGCCACGTGCTGCAACGTCGGTAGCCACCAGCACGTTAACGCGGCCATCAACGACACGCTTGATCGCTTCATTACGCTTGAACTGTTCCAGCTCGCCTTCCAGATAGCTGGAGTTAATACCGGCGTCACGCAGCCAGCCGCACAGCTCGTGCACACGCTCACGTTTGCGCACAAAAATCACCGAACGGGTGACTTCCGGCTGTTTCAGCAGGTGCAGCAGCAGGGCGGTTTTATGCTTAACGTCATCGGCACGGTAATACCACTGCAGGATCTTCTTGCGTTCACGACGGGCAGGATCAGCTTCAATTTCGACTGGCTCGTTGAGCAGACGCTCGGAGAAATCTTTGATCGCGTCGCCTTCCAGCGTGGCGGAAAACAGCAGCGTTTGCTTACGCCAGCGAGTTTCGGCAGCGATAGTTTCGATATCTGGCGCGAAGCCCATATCCAGCATGCGGTCGGCTTCATCAAGGATCAGCGTTTCAACGGCGCGGCAGTCAAAATTTTCTTCTTTGATGTATTGCAGCAGACGACCGGTGGTGGCGACCACCACGTCCTGGTTCTCGCTGAACACTTCTGCATGGTTCATATAAGCCACGCCGCCGGTGATGGTCGCGATATCCAGATGGGTGTGTTTCGCCAGCTCGCGAGCCTGATCGGCTACCTGCATCGCCAGTTCACGAGTTGGCGTCAGGATCAAAATTCGCGGCGGGCCGGATTTTTTGCGCGGGAAATCCAGCAGATGCTGGAGCGCGGGCAGCAGGTAAGCCGCGGTTTTGCCTGTACCTGTTGGTGCCGAACCCAGAACGTCGCGACCCTCCAGTGCAGGCGGGATCGCAGCGGCCTGGATTGCCGTGGGGCGCGTGAAGCCCTTTTCCTGCAGGGCTTCCAGCAGGCTTTCATCAAGTTCGAGTTCGGAAAAAGTGGTTACAGTCATGGTCTACCTCAGTTTGGGGCGCTGATTATAGACAGATTGCGCGCGATCTTCATCTCTTTGTGTGGAATGAATGACTTTTCCTTGCATCTTAATTGTCCTATGCTAGCGCCGTTTCTCTTTCAGGTCGCTTAAATGTCTCAACAAAAAGCGGTATTACGCCCTAACGGCTTTACCTTTAAACAATTTTTTATCGCGCACGATCGCTGCGCTATGAAAGTCGGCACCGACGGCGTGCTGCTGGGCGCATGGGCGCCAGTGGCAGGCGCGACCGCCGTGCTGGATATTGGCACGGGCAGCGGTCTGATTGCCCTGATGCTGGCGCAGCGTACCGGTGAAAACGTCACCGTTGAAGCGGTTGAGCTGGATGAGCAGGCTGCCGTCCAGGCGCAGGAAAACGCGATGGCCTCACCCTGGGTCAGTCGTATTTGCGTTCATCAGGGGGATATCCGCCACTGGACAAATCAGTGTGAGCGCCGCTATTCCCTGATTGTCAGCAATCCGCCCTATTTTGTCCCGGGCAGCGAATGCGCCACACCGGAACGCGCTTCGGCACGGTCTACCACCGATCTGACGCATGATGTCCTGCTGGCCTGTGCCGAAGCGCTGATCACCGAAGACGGCTTCTTTTGCGTGGTGCTGCCGACAGCGGCAGGCGACAAGCTGGTAGAGCTGGCGCAACAGCGAGGATGGCATCTGCGGTTCCGTACCGATATTGCTGACAATGATAACCGGCCGCCTAACCGCGTGCTGTTGGCACTGTCGCCTGAATCGGGCGAGCTGTTTCAGGACAGAATGACAATACGCGGGCCAGATCAGCGTTATTCAGAAGCGCACTGCAGCCTGACCCGCGACTTTTATCTGTTCCGTTCATCAAGGCGTCAGGATGGTGGGTCTGGCTTCCTCCAGCTGCAGGGGATAATCCAGCGTGTAATGCAGGCCGCGACTCTCTTTTCTTGCCATCGCGCAGCGCACCATCAGTTCGGCCACCTGCACCAGATTACGCAGTTCCAGAAGGTTATTGGAAATACGGAAGTTGGCATAATAGTCGTCAATTTCCTGCTGGAGCAGATTGATGCGGCGCAGCGCCCGCTCCAGCCGCCGGGTTGTACGCACTATCCCCATGTAATCCCACATAAAAAGCCGCAGCTCGTGCCAGTTATGTTGCAAAATGACCTGCTCGTCCGAATCGTCGACGCGACTTTCGTCCCACGCAGGCAGGCTTTCTACCGGTCCGACGTCCTGAAGCCAGCTAACGATATTCTCTGCCGCTGACCAACCGTAAACTAGGCACTCCAGCAGGGAGTTAGAGGCAAGGCGGTTGGCCCCGTGCAGGCCGGTATAGCTGACTTCGCCTATGGCATACAGTCCGTTAAGATCGGTGCGGCCGTAGTGATCCACCATCACGCCGCCGCAGGTATAGTGTGCGGCCGGGACAATGGGAATCGGCTCCTTCGTCAGATCCAGGCCCAGCGTTTTCAGCTTTTCATTAATAGTTGGAAAGTGCGCCCTGATAAACGCCGGGGATTTATGGCTGATATCCAGATACATGCAGTCCGCACCCAGCCGCTTCATTTCATGATCGATAGCGCGGGCAACGATATCTCTGGGGGCCAGTTCGGCTCGCTCGTCAAAATCGGGCATGAAGCGCGTGCCGTCAGGGCGCTTCAGTAGCGCACCTTCGCCCCGTAGCGCTTCGGTGAGCAAAAAGTTTCTCGCTTCCGGATGGTAGAGGCAGGTAGGGTGAAACTGGTTAAATTCCAGGTTAGCCACGCGACAGCCTGCTCGCCAGGCCATGGCAATACCATCGCCAGAAGCGACATCAGGGTTAGTCGTATATTGATAAACTTTGGCGGCACCGCCCGTCGCCAGGACCACGGCACGGGCGCGGCAGGTTTCTACTTTTTCGCGTTTGCGGTTCCAAATCCACGCCCCTACCACGCGGCGTTCGCCAGGCAGGCCGATTTTATCTGAAACAATCAAGTCGACCGCATTGCTGCGCTCAAGAATGGTGATGCCGGGATGGCTGAGCGCCTGGCTGACCAGCGTGGTTTCTACTGCCCGACCGGTCGCATCGGCACTGTGCAGAATACGGCGATGGCTGTGGCCGCCTTCACGCGTAAGGTGGTAACCGCCGTCCGGGGCCGCTTTATCAAACATCATGCCGTTATCGATCAGCCATTGTACGCAGTGGCGGGCATTGCTGGCGATAAAGGAAACCGCCTCCCGATCGCAGAGGCCGTCACCCGCAATCAGCGTATCTTCCACATGCGAGGCGATACTGTCGGTTTCATCGAAAACGGCGGCAATACCGCCTTGCGCATAAAGCGTGGAGCCTTCATTTATCGGGCCTTTGCTCAGGACGGTTACCCGCTGGTGGTCAGCCAGGCGCAGCGCCAGCGACAGGCCCGCCGCACCACTGCCGATGATTAACACGTCACAACTGTAATCGGATGCCAGAGTCATAGTGTTTAATTTACTAAACAGGTTGTTTGCTGAGCATAACGCCGTTTCCGTGAGCAAAACAGGTTTTTTTCGACAACAGGCAAAAAATAGCGCTTCAAATCGTTCAGACTGGCCCGAAAAAGGGTGTTCTACCTGTACATCAAGGCAGGCCGGTTTATTATGGTGAACCTGCAAGATTTAAAGGTGAAAAAGCGGCTTTCTTAGAGTACTCTGCGGCGATGACGCATATGACACCACAAATATAACGGCGCAACGGAACTTTACTCATGACCATTACTCTAAGCGGATGCTTGCTCGAAAATTATGAGTTACGGGTAGTTCAAATACGCGTGGAAAAAGATTTGGGGAGACATTACCTCGGATGAGCGAGCAGTTAACGGATCAGGCTCTCGTAGAGCGAGTGCAGAAAGGAGATCAGCGGTCATTCAACTTACTGGTAGTTCGCTATCAGCATAAAGTGGCGAGCCTGGTTTCCCGTTATGTCCCCTCTGGAGATGTGCCTGACGTAGTGCAGGAATCATTTATTAAAGCCTATCGCGCGTTGGAATCGTTTCGCGGGGATAGTGCTTTTTATACCTGGCTCTATCGAATAGCGGTCAATACGGCCAAAAATTACCTGGTTGCTCAGGGACGCAGACCGCCTGCCAGCGATGTCGATGCTATCGACGCGGAAAACTTTGAAAGTGCGGGCGCGTTAAAAGAAATATCGAACCCTGAGAACTTAATGTTGTCGGAAGAGTTAAGACAGATGGTTTTTCGCACCATTGAGACGCTGCCCGAAGATCTCCGTATGGCGATCACGCTTCGGGAGCTGGATGGACTGAGCTATGAAGAGATAGCCGCCATCATGGCGTGTCCGGTGGGAACGGTTCGCTCCCGTATATTCCGTGCGCGCGAAGCCATTGATGCTAAAATTCAACCACTTATCCAACGCTAGCAATAGCGGACACAGGAAGGGTACTGAGGCATGCAGAAAGAAAAACTTTCCGCTTTAATGGATGGTGAAACGCTGGATAATGACGTGTTACGCGCATTATCTAAAGACGCTGTGCTGCAAAAACAGTGGGAAAGCCATCATCTTATCCGCGATACCCTGCGTGGTGACCTTGCGCCGGTCATGCATTTTGATATCGCAGCGAAAGTCGCGGCGGCAATCGCAAACGAACCGCTACCGGTGCAGCGCGTCATTCCGGAGGCGCAGCCTGAGCCGCAGAATTATGACAAACTGCCGTTCTGGCACAAAGTGCGTCCCTGGGCCTCGCAGCTCACGCAAATGGGTGTAGCAGCCTGCGTGTCGTTAGCGGTTATCGTTGGCGTACAGCATTACAACCAGCCTGCTGAAGGGCAGCCGCAGTCAGATTCGCCAGCCTTCAATACGCTGCCGATGATGGGACAGGCGTCGCCGGTCAGTCTGGGCGTGCCGTCAGAAACCAGCAGCAATGCGCCGCAGCAGGTTCAGGATCAGCGTCGTCGCGTTAACGCGATGCTGCAGGATTATGAACTGCAGCGCCGCCTGCATTCAGACAGCCTGCAGTTTGAACAGACCCCTGCGCAGCAGGCTGCTGTTCAGGTTCCGGGTAACCAGTCGTTAGGAATTCAGCAGCAGTAATGAAGCAGCTTTGGTGTGCCGTCAGCCTTATGGCTGGCAGCCTGTTTTATTCCTCCCTCGCTCCGGCACAAACCACGTCCGGGGCGCTGTTGCAACAGATGGAGCAGGCCAGCCAGTCCCTCAACTACGAACTTGCCTATATCAACGTCTCGCGACTTGGCATTGAGTCGCTGCGTTTCCGCCATGCCGTGCTGGACAGTAAAACGTATGCGCAGCTGCTGCAGATGGATGGGCCACGTCGTGAGATCATCCAGCGAGGCAACGAGATCAGCTATTTTGAGCCGGGTCTGGAGCCTTTTACGCTGCCCGGCAAACATATTGTGGATTCGCTGCCGTCGCTGGTTTTTGCTGACTTTCAGAAGCTCTCTGAATATTACGATTTTGTCCCCGTAGGGCGAACGCGCATTGCCGATCAGCTGTGTGAAGTGATCCGTATCGTAGCGCGTGATGGCACCCGTTATAGCTACATCGTCTGGCTGGACAGTGATACCCGGTTGCCGTTAAGGGTCGATCTGCTGGATCGGGACGGCGATACGCTGGAACAATACCGTGTGGTCAGCTTTGCCGTGGACGACGGGGTCAGAAAAATGATGCAGGGACTGGAGAAAGCCAGCCTGCCGCCGTCGCTTTCGGTTCCGGCTGCGGATAAAGCGACCTTTTCCTGGCAGCCTGCATGGTTACCGGCAGGCATGAAAGAAGTCACCCAGAGCCGCAGGCAAATCCCCTCGCTGAACAAGCCGGTTGAGTCGCGTCTCTATTCAGACGGATTGTTCAGCCTTTCAATCAACGTCAGCGCGGCGGACAAAAACAGCACTCCGCAGCAATTGCGCACGGGGCGTCGTACGGTGCACACGGTAATACGCAATAATAAAGAAATTACGGTAGTGGGTGAGCTTCCGCCTTCCACCGCCAAGCGTATCGCTGACAGCATAGGTAACGCAAAATGATGAAAGAATGGGCTACCGTGGTCTCCTGGCACAACGGAGTGGCAACGCTGCACTCCGAACTGAAAACGTCCTGTAGCAGCTGCTCTGCCCGAAAAGGCTGCGGCAGCCATATGCTGAACAAGCTGGGGCCGAAAAATGCGCACGTGATGAAAATCGCCAGCGCCGAACCGCTTGTGCCCGGGCAGCGTATTGAGCTGGGCATCGAAGAGAAAAGCCTGCTCAGCTCGGCGCTGCTGGTCTATATGACGCCGCTGCTGGGCCTGTTTATCGTGGCCGGCCTGTTCCAGACGTTTTTCCACAGCGATCTGGCCGCTGCGGCAGGCGCGCTGCTGGGCGGGATCGGGGGGTTTATCGTCGCTAAAGGCATTTCCGGCTATTTGGGTAAATCCGCTTCTTTTCATCCGGTGATTTTGAGCGTGGCTCTTCCGCCGGATGCGCTACGTGTTGAAACCGAGTAACTTCTCTGCGATCCGACACACGGTCGGATTCCTCCTCCCGGACGTCAAAACGTTTCCCACAAGCGTTTCTTGCTGCGCGCTGCGGTCATGATGATGACAGTAAACGCGCGGCCTGCAGGGAAATCATCTGCTATGCATGTGAATTCTTTCGTGGCGGGGGCTAACAGTGTAAGATGCGTGCTCATTGATGGCGGGTACATTGCAGTCTGTGTTTACGGCTCTGTCCACCGCAAGAACTAAACCGAACGTTTAAGCGAAAAAATTCATATAAATGAAGCATATAAGAAACTTTTCTGTCATCGCTCATATCGACCACGGCAAATCAACGCTCTCTGACCGTTTGATTCAGATTTGCGGTGGCCTCACCGAACGCGAAATGGCGGCTCAGGTACTGGATTCTATGGATCTGGAACGCGAGCGCGGCATTACCATCAAGGCACAGAGCGTGACGCTCGATTATCATGCGCCTGACGGTGAAACTTACCAGCTCAATTTTATCGACACGCCGGGTCACGTTGACTTCTCCTATGAAGTTTCCCGCTCGCTGGCGGCCTGTGAAGGTGCGCTGCTGGTGGTAGACGCCGGTCAGGGTGTGGAGGCGCAGACGCTGGCCAACTGCTACACCGCGATGGAAATGGATCTGGAAGTGGTACCGGTACTGAACAAGATTGACCTGCCAGCCGCCGATCCCGATCGCGTCTCGCAGGAGATCGAGGATATCGTCGGCATCGACGCGACCGACGCCGTGCGCTGTTCGGCCAAGACCGGCGTCGGCGTGCCTGACGTGCTGGAACGTCTGGTACGCGATATCCCGCCGCCGGAAGGCGATCCGGAAGGACCGCTGCAGGCGCTGATTATTGACTCCTGGTTCGATAACTATCTTGGCGTAGTCTCGCTGGTGCGTATTAAAAACGGCACGCTGCGCAAGGGCGAAAAAATCAAGGTAATGAGTACCGGCCAGGTCTATAACGCCGACCGTCTGGGGATTTTTACCCCGAAGCGTGTCGATCGCGACGTGCTGCACTGCGGTGAAGTAGGCTGGCTGGTTTGCGCCATCAAGGACATCCTGGGCGCGCCGGTGGGGGATACGCTGACTCTGGCTCGCCATCCGGCAGAAAAAGCGCTGCCTGGCTTTAAGAAAGTGAAGCCGCAGGTGTATGCGGGTCTGTTCCCGATCAGCTCTGACGACTACGAAGCTTTCCGCGACGCGCTGGGCAAGCTCAGCCTTAACGACGCCTCGCTGTTCTACGAGCCGGAAAGCTCTACCGCGCTGGGCTTCGGTTTCCGCTGTGGCTTCCTGGGTCTGCTGCATATGGAGATCATTCAGGAGCGTCTGGAGCGTGAATACGACCTTGAACTGATTACTACCGCACCAACAGTAGTGTATGAAGTCCTGACGACTTCAGGCGAAACTGTCTATGTGGACAGCCCGGGCAAACTGCCACCGCTGAACAATATTGAAGAGCTGCGCGAGCCGGTCGCGGAGTGTCATATGCTGCTGCCGCAGGAATACCTGGGCAACGTTATCACACTGTGTATCGAAAAGCGTGGCGTGCAGACTAACATGGTTTACCACGGTAACCAGGTTGCGCTGACCTATGACATCCCGATGGCGGAAGTGGTGCTCGACTTCTTCGACCGTCTGAAATCCACGTCTCGCGGCTATGCGTCACTGGATTACAATTTCAAACGTTTCCAGGCTTCCAACATGGTGCGTGTTGATGTGTTGATCAACTCTGAGCGCGTTGATGCGCTGGCGCTGATTACCCACAACGATAATGCGCCGTACCGTGGTCGCGAGCTGGTGGAAAAGATGAAAGATCTGATCCCCCGCCAGCAGTTTGATATCGCGATTCAGGCAGCCATCGGCAACCACATTATTGCCCGTTCCACCGTTAAGCAGCTGCGTAAAAACGTGCTGGCGAAATGCTACGGCGGCGACGTTAGCCGTAAGAAAAAGCTGCTGCAGAAACAGAAAGACGGTAAGAAGCGTATGAAGCAGGTCGGCAATGTCGAACTGCCTCAGGAAGCCTTCCTGGCCATTCTGCATGTGGGTAAAGAGAGTAAGTAAAGCCTAAAACGACGAGGGAACTGGAATGGCTAATATGTTCGCCCTGATACTGGCGATAGCAACGCTCGTAACCGGTATTATCTGGTGCGTGGACAGATTCAAGTGGGCACCGGCCCGCAGGGCCAACCAGGCACTTGCGGAGGCTTCAGCAGACAATGTGGGCGAGAAAAAAACCGCACAGCCAGGCTGGATAGAAACGGCTGCGTCCGTTTTTCCGGTGCTGTTGCTGGTATTTGTGGTGCGCTCTTTTATCTATGAGCCTTTCCAGATCCCGTCAGGCTCAATGATGCCGACGCTGCTGATTGGCGACTTTATCCTGGTAGAGAAATTCGCCTATGGGATTAAAGATCCGATTACGCAGACCACGCTGATCCCAACCGGACATCCAAAACGCGGCGATATCGCGGTGTTCAAATATCCGAAAGATCCGAGCATGGATTATATTAAACGCGTAGTAGGGCTGCCTGGCGACCGCGTCAGCTACGATCCGCAGAGCAAAACCGTGACGGTAAATCCAGCCTGTGCGCCGGAAAAAGCCTGCGATACGGCGCTGCCGATTACCTATTCTGACGTGGAGCCGAGCGATTTTATCCAAACCTTCAGCGGCTTTGACGGCAACGAAACCGGCAACGGTTTCTGGCAGAAACCGCAGGGAGAAACGATCCGCGGCGGCCTGCGTCTTGCCACGCGTAACGAAACGCTGGGTGACGTCACGCACCGTATTCTGTTGGTGACCCAGGCGCAAAGTCAGGCAAGCTCTTACTATCAGCAGCCGGGCCAGCCGCAGTCTACGTGGGTTGTTCCCGCCGGCATGTATTTCATGATGGGCGACAACCGCGATAACAGTGCCGACAGCCGTTACTGGGGTTTTGTACCGGAAAGGAATCTGGTTGGCAAAGCCACGGCTATCTGGATGAGCTTTGAAAAGCAGGAAGGGCAATGGCCGACCGGCGTTCGCCTTAGCCGTATTGGCGGTATTCACTGACGGCGCAAGCGCCGCTGCAAAAGGGTGGCTTCCTGCGGGAAGCCACTGCACACGAAACAGTCTCGTGTTGGCGTGTCCAGCCCTGTTCCCTGTGCAGGAAAATTTTCGCATTAAGATATTGGTAACGCATGAATCCCATCGTAATTAACAGGCTCCAGCGGAAGTTGGGCTACACTTTTACCCATCAGGAACTGTTGCAGCAGGCGTTGACCCACCGCAGCGCCAGCAGTAAACATAATGAAAGACTGGAGTTTCTGGGCGACTCTATCCTCAGTTACGTGATTGCCAACGCGCTCTATCATCGTTTTCCTCGCGTGGACGAAGGTGATATGAGCCGAATGCGCGCCACGCTGGTGCGGGGCAATACGCTGGCGGAGATGGCCCGGGAATTCGATTTAGGCGAATGTCTGCGTCTGGGGCCTGGCGAACTGAAAAGCGGCGGCTATCGTCGCGAGTCAATTCTGGCAGATACCGTAGAAGCGCTGATTGGCGGCGTGTTCCTGGACAGTAATATCCAGACCGTAGAGCAGCTGATCCTTGACTGGTACGCCAGTCGTCTCGAGCAGATAAGCCCGGGCGACAAACAAAAAGATCCAAAAACGCGTCTGCAGGAGTATCTGCAGGGTCGCCATCTGCCGCTGCCCTCCTATCTGGTGGTGCAGGTGCGTGGCGAAGCGCATGACCAGGAATTTACTATCCACTGCCAGGTTAGCGGCATGACGGATCCGGTTGTGGGAACCGGCTCCAGTCGTCGCAAAGCCGAGCAGGCAGCAGCCGAACAGGCGCTGATTAAGCTGGGACTTGAATGAGCGAACAAATTACCCATTGCGGCTTTATTGCTATTGTAGGCCGCCCGAACGTTGGAAAATCTACGCTGCTGAACCAGTTGCTGGGGCAGAAGATTTCCATCACCTCACGTAAGCCGCAAACCACGCGTCACCGCATTACCGGTATCCATACGGAAGAGGGGTATCAGGCGATCTACGTCGATACGCCGGGTCTGCATATGGAAGAAAAGCGGGCCATCAACCGCCTGATGAACCGTGCGGCCAGCAGTTCAATCGGCGACGTTGAGCTGGTGATTTTCGTTGTCGAAGGCACCAAATGGACCGACGACGACGAAATGGTGCTGAACAAGCTGAAAGACGGCAAGGTGCCAGTGCTGCTGGCGATCAATAAAGTTGACAACGTCACCGATAAAACGATTCTGCTGCCGCATATGCAGTTCCTTGGTCAGCAGATGAACTTTATTGATATCGTGCCGATCTCGGCGGAAACGGGCAAAAACGTCGATACCATCGCCAGCATCGTGCGTAAGCGTCTGCCGGAAGCGGAGCACCATTTCCCGGAAGAATACATTACCGACCGTTCTCAGCGCTTTATGGCTTCCGAAATGATCCGCGAAAAGCTGATGCGTTTCCTGGGTGCCGAGCTGCCTTACTCCGTGACCGTGGAAATCGAGCAGTTCGTTGCCAACGAACGCGGCGGCTATAACATCCATGGCCTGATTTTGGTTGAGCGCGAAGGCCAGAAAAAAATGGTTATCGGTAATAAGGGCGCGAAGATCAAAACCATCGGCATCGAGGCGCGTAAGGACATGGAAGAAATGTTCGAAGCGAAAGTGCACCTTGAGCTGTGGGTGAAGGTCAAGTCCGGCTGGGCAGACGACGAGCGTGCGCTGCGCAGTCTGGGTTATGTAGACGATCTGAAATAAATGGAAGGCTGGCAACGCGCCTTTGTCCTGCATGGACGGCCCTACAGCGAAACCAGCCTGCTGCTCGATCTCTTTTCGGAAAACTATGGCCGTGTTCGCGTCCTTGCCAAAGGCGCGCGCGGCAAGCGTTCCAGCCTGAAAGGGGCGTTACAGCCCTTTACGCCGCTGCTGGTACGCTGGGGCGGGCGCGGCGAGGTGAAAACCCTGCGCGGCGCCGAACCTATCTCTCTGGCCCTTCCTCTGACCGGCATTTCTCTTTACTGCGGCCTGTATGTTAACGAGCTTGTCGCTCGCGTGCTGGAGCAGGAAACCGCTTTTACCGAACTTTTCTTCGACTACCTGTACTGCATTCAGGCGCTGGCGGCTGGCGTTGGCTCGCCGGAACCGGCACTGCGCCGTTTCGAGCTGGCGATGCTGGGCCACCTGGGCTATGGCGTCGATTTTCTGCACTGTGCGGGCAGCGGCGAAGAGGTGACGGATGAAATGACCTACATCTATCGTGAAGAAAAAGGGTTTATCGCCAGCCTGGTTAAAAGCCATAAAAGTTTTACCGGACGCGAGCTGCGGGCGCTTTACGAGCGTAGCTTCCCGGATAGCGAGACGCTCAGAGCGGCTAAGCGCTTCACACGCATGGCGCTGAAGCCCTACCTGGGCGGGAAACCGCTGAAGAGTCAGGAGCTTTTTCGGCAATTCGTGCCGAAAAAACGTGCGGACGCGCCAGAGTAAAGTCGACTGGCTGTACCACGGAACGGCACGGACGTACACTGTAGGCCTCGTACATTATTCTGAGGTTTGTTATGGCTGAACTCCTGTTAGGCGTTAATATCGACCACGTTGCTACCGTGCGCAACGCTCGCGGCACGCATTACCCCGATCCCGTGCAGGCCGCCTTTGTTTCCGAGCAGGCTGGCGCGGACGGTATCACCGTGCATTTGCGCGAAGATCGTCGCCATATCACCGACCGCGATGTCCGGCTTCTTCGTCAAACTATCCAGACACGCATGAACCTCGAAATGGCCGTGACCGACGAAATGGTTGATATTGCCTGCGAGATCAAACCCCATTTCTGCTGCCTGGTACCGGAAAAGCGCGAGGAAGTGACCACCGAAGGCGGTTTAGACGTGGCGGGACAGCTGGAAAAAATCACCTTTGCCGTATCGCGCCTGAAAGAAGCGGGCATTCAGGTTTCGCTGTTTATCGATCCCGACCATCGTCAAATTGATGCCGCAATGGCTTCTGGCGCGCCCTATATTGAAATCCATACGGGTGCCTATGCCGAAGCAGAAGAGGGAGCCATCCGTGACGCGGAGTTTCGGCGCATCAAAGATGCAGCGGCTTACGCGCATGATAAAGGGCTGAAGGTCAATGCGGGCCACGGCCTGACCTACCATAACGTGCAGCCGATTGCCGCGCTGCCGCAGATGCATGAGCTGAATATCGGGCACGCAATTATCGGACGTGCGGTGATGAGCGGGCTGGCCGATGCGGTAAGCGAGATGAAAGCGCTGATGCGGGAAGCGCGTCGCTAATGGCCATTCTGGGGCTGGGCACGGACATTGTGGAGATTGACCGTATTGAAGGGGTCATTTCCCGCTCCGGCGACAGGCTGGCAAAACGCGTGCTGAGCGAAAACGAATGGGCGCAGTATCAGGCGCATCAGCAGCCGGTACGCTTTCTTGCCAAGCGGTTTGCGGTTAAAGAGGCCGCGGCCAAGGCATTTGGCACGGGTATTCGCGGTGGCCTGGCTTTTAATCAGTTTGAAGTTTATAACGATGCGCTGGGCAAGCCCGGGCTACGTTTCTTTCAGCAGGCGGCAGAGGTAGCGCATAAGTTGGGCGTGGCGCATGTTCACGTTACCCTGGCGGACGAACGGCACTACGCCTGCGCGACGGTGATCATTGAGAGCTAAAGCGCTCGGGCTGCAATATCAGCCCGAGCGTGATTTTCCCCCGGGCTTTCATCCCTTCAGGACGCGACGTGATGCAGGACAACAAACTTTTCCCACAGCCTGTCGCGGCTTTCCACGCACGCCGGATCGCTGATAATTGTATTATCAATAGGGCAAACCTGCTGGCAGGTTGGCGTGTCGTAATGACCCACGCACTCCGTGCAGCGGTTTACATCGATCTCATAAATGCTTTCGCCCATGGAAATCGCCTGATTCGGGCACTCGGGCTCGCACATATCGCAATTGATACAGCGTTTAGTGATCAACAAAGCCATGTTCAGCGAATACCCTTAAAAGAAGAAGGGACGTAATTTACCACACTCAACTTCCGTTTCCCATGACCCCGCAGGACATCAGGCAGCCGTGGTTGCCTAAGGGTGCCACAGCGAAGATTTTGCGATCCCCGCGACATACTGCATCTGCGTGACCTCTTCAACCGGCAGGCGGATCGGCGCATGATCTTCATTGACCGGAAGTAAATGGTAAAAGCCGTCACGTTTAAACAGGAAGGTTTTTACCATCACCTCACCACTGCTGGTGACCACCAGCACTTCATCGCCCGGATGAAAGTTCTGATTAGGCTCCACGATCACGAACTCGCCCTCTTTGATCCTTGGCATCATCGAATCCCCCACGCATTTCAGCGCGTAGACATCGCGATCGCAGGAAGGCCAGCGTAGAAACCCGTCACCATTGCCAACAGGATATTGCATATCGCTCCAGTAGCCGCTGTGGCCAAGTTGGGTGTTGCCCAGCACCGGTACCTTATGCAGCACCAGCGAATGATGTTCGCCTGTCATCCCTGACGCACGTTGCGCCGCCGACGCCTGCAGATCTCGCTCAATCAGATCGATGGGCGAGACGTGAAAATAATCCGCCAGTGACTTCAGCGTGGTGTACTTTGGGTCCTTCACTTCTCCCGTTAACAGTCGGTGCAGCGTGGACTGCTGTAGCCTGACTTTTTTAGAGAGCTCCGTCACGCTGCCGATGCCCTCCCTTTCCATCAAGTGCTTGATGTTACTGTTGAATACATCCAAATCAAAGATCATTTTATCTTCCTGTTATTGCCGGCTAACGTTGCAATTATGCGTTTTTGCATTAGAATAGGTGGTGTTAAGGCGATTGTGCTTCATCATATAATGCAGTTTAGTATAGTTCATCGCCACAGTCATCCTGTCCGATCGGACGGGCCATAAAAATCGGGTAAGAAAAGGAGGTCGTTTGATGCGTAATATACAAAAAGTACTGGAGCGTTGGGGCGGTTGGGCGGTGGCAGAGGGCACGCAGCTTGACTGGTCGCCCGTTGCGGCGGGTTTTAAAGGGCTGCTGCCGGATGAGAGAAGAAGCCGACTCTCCTGTAGCGACAGCGATGGGCTGATTGTCGATGCGGCCATCGCTAAACTGCACAAGGTTGGGCGTTCGGATGAGGCCGAGCTGATTATCCTGCATTATCTCTATAATATTTCTAAATCCGCTATTGCCAGAAAAAAGAAATGTTCGGAAGGAAAAATAAGAAACCAGCTAATGATAGCTGAGACCTTCGTTGACGCCTGTATCATCATGAGCGACGCGGAGCTGGAAATGGATGCCTGGACATAATTCCTGCGTAACGAATATAAAAAACAAGCAAAGGAACTTTAAGGATGGCGGATGTTGTCAGGGAAATTTTTGTCCTGATTTTTTTAAATTTTACTCATGGTAAGAATAATTTATAAAAGGGCTGTTCGTAACGAATTTAGACGAGTAAATTAGCACTATGGTTCTTTAACGATGACGAACCTGAAAAGATATTTTATATGCACTCTGCTGGCGGTCTGGATGACTGCCGGGAGTGCATTTTTTATGCTGAAAGAAATATAATAATGGTAAGGGGTTTTCGTAACGAAATACCCCTGTTAATATGTCAGCATCAACAAGTACAGACATAAAAAGTTGCGATTTTTTTGTCAATAATTATCTGATTTTATATCTGATTATCAATAAACCTTGAGCGATAAATAAGTTTTCGTAACGAATTTATTGTCGTAATATCGCAGCATCAATAATTTTCAGACCTGACGGAAAGTAAAAACGCCTTTCGTAACGCACTTGCCAGCGTAATGTGGCAGCATTCATTATATTAAGGGGGTAAGTAAATAAAATTCTTTTCGTAACGAATTATCTGCCTTAATATATCAGCATCAATAGTTGCAGGCTGACGAATGATAAAATCTTTTTCGTAACGAACTTGCCAGTGCAATGTGACAGGATTCATTATTTTAAGGGGTAAGGTAAATAAA
>NZ_DALZCD010000002.1:0-4640 GCF_031978025.1 Erwinia sp. | reverse complement strand
TGACAGGATTCATTATTTTAAGGGGTAAGGTAAATAAAGTCTTTTCGTAACGAGTTATCCACCTTATTATGTCAGCATCAACTATTAAAAACCCTCCATAAAATGAAAATTTATTTTCGTTACGAGTTATCTGCCGTCATGTAGCAGCATTCATATGGATCAGGCTTAAAGAAATAACCAGGTCTTTTCTCTTCATGTAAAGTCTACCCTAAGGTAGCAGCATCTAAATAATAAACGGGTCAATGTAAACCCGTTTAACGCTATTCTCAAAACGAGATGTGAATAACATTATTCACGGTCGTGATTATAAAGGAGGCCAGATAAAAGCATGTTTCCTCAGGAGCCAGGCTTTTGGGCCAGTGTCGGACTCTGGCTCTACAGCCATAAAACAGAATGGGGTTATGCCGGTATTGCCGCCATGTTTTCCCTGCTGCGCAGCGCTTGTGCCAGAGCCCCCTGGAGCAAGCGGGTGCTGGACGCCGTATCGTGCAGCGCATTGGCCTTCTTCGCTGCGCCTACGCTACAGGTGATGGGAGCACTATTGAACTGGAATATGCCCGAAGCCGCCGCCCAGGTCTTTGCCGTTTATATTGGCTACGTGGGTAATGATTATATCAGCGAAAAGTTAAAGCGCTGGGTTAATAAAAAAACAGGAGAGCCAGATGGAAATCAGCCGTAACGGTATCCGCTTTATTAAACAGGAGGAGGGAGAGAAGCTGACGGCCTATCGGGACAGCCGCGGAATATTCACTATTGGCGTCGGGCATACGGGCCTGGTCGATAATAGCCCGATAGCTGCCGGCCTGGTCATTACCGCTGAGCAAAGCGATAGGCTGCTGCTTGCCGATATTTCTTATGTTGAAAAGAGCATTAATGAAGAAGTGCAGGTCAGCCTGACGCAAAACCAGTACGACGCTTTATGTAGTCTGGTTTTTAATATCGGCGTCAGCGCTTTTAAGGGATCAACAGTATTGAAGAAAATCAATGAAGGCGATGATGAAGGTGCCGCCGAAGCCATGCTGTTATGGAAAAGGGCGGGGCAATTACCTGAGGCGCTTTTACCGCGCAGGAAAAGAGAGCTGGCGCTTTTCCTCGCAAAATAATTCCCCATGCGTTCCTTTCCTGCGTGATTAAAAACAGCGCGGGCAGGTTTGCTGCATTTTACTGAAAAACTATTTTACCCACTAAGGAAAATAAGATGATTGAAGTTAATTCATTTGCTGAGTTACGCACGACCAAACCCTCCGCTGCAGGCGAAATCGCTCTGCTGAAACGCTATTACGATAAAGATTCTACTTTCCAAGGCGGCGGGCGTTTTGTAGGTTTTATCGATGCTGATATCGCTTCATCTAAGGATGACGGTGGCTCGGTAGCCGTGGCAACGGGCGGCGGCTATTACTGGAAGCGTATTATCGATAACGTTGAGGATATTAATATTTATCACTTCGGCGGTAAGCGACTTCGCGGCGACAGCAACTTCGATGCGGATAATGGCAAGGTTAACCATGACGCCTGTATCAATATGTATAAATGGGGACAGGCTTTCTCATCACCGGTCAGTGACACCAGTAAAAACCCGGTGCACGGCGTGGGTATCCGTTTCCCGGCCGGAAAATTCCTGATAAACCCTGTCGACCTGACCGGCGAAGGCGAAATCAACTATTTCAGCCTGTACGGCGATGATTGTGAATATGGCGTGTCGCCACGCACAATTATTATTTCCGACCAGTCCTCCTCGACGGTATTTAAGGTTAGGGCACGCCGGACGGCCATTCGTGGCATTTTCTGGGATGGCCAGGCTACCGCGGATATCGTAACCAATAAGGGCGTCATCACGCCGGAAATGGTCAGCAACAGGCAGCCGTTTTTTGAAAATACCGTGATAGAAGGCGAGTTCGTCAATATTACCTGCTGCCGTATTGAAAATATCGGCGGTTCTGCTTTTAAACTGCTCGATACGTTAGACACGCGTCTGGATCAGATTTACACCACCACCACCTATGCACGGGTGTTTGATATCCAGTGGTCCGATTCTGTTATCGGCGTCTGGGATCACTCAACGGCAGTCGAGCTGTCGAACTGTAATTTCCAGAAAGGCTACAGCGATGCCACGCTTTATATGCCCCGCGTTACGCAAGGACTGATCCGCAACGTATGGATTGAACATACGCGTTTCCCTGGCGATTTGAGCAACGGTCAGTGGATTATTGATGCGCTGAGCATTGAGTCATCTGAAAACCCGTTAAAGCTGAATTACACCAAGGCCACGATCCGCGCGCTCAGCCTCCAGTCCGGCGCCAAAGTCGACCTGACCAAATCCGGCACGCCGTGGCTGTCAGGCTTTGAATATGGCTGGCGCCGCGATGAAAACTACGGCACGGAGATGACCGGTTCTCTGAAGGCGGGCTGGTATTCCGGCTACCGTGTCAGCAACGATTCAGATAAGGATAAATGGTTCCGCGTCGGCAAATTCTTCTTCCCTCATGCCAACCAGCACTGGCATCTGGAAATGCACGGTAAAACGCTGCGGGACACCGCCACCCAGCCTGCCGATGCGCCGCTGCTGACCAACGTGTGCGGGAAGGCGTATCTGAATCTCTATCGCGGCGCCAGTTCCGTAGGTGGCAATCTGCATTATGAAGGGGATTCGGGCGTTATCGACTGCATTGTCAGAACCAGCGACAGCAAGGGCCTGTATGGCGAAGTCTGGATCAAGCTTAAGGCGCAGTGCGGCGATGTGATGCTCAATCTCAAAACCACCGGCCCGTCGCGTTTTGAAGCTGGAGAGTGCTCGTTGTTTAGCGCCGATCTCTCGGAAGTTACCGATCTGGATACGACCAAACGCGTCACGCTCTCTACGGTCATGAATTTTCATAATGGCGCTGCCGGTTATGGTTTTGATGGCGAACTCGCCACGCTGGCAACGGCCGTGGCGGAAGCCCCTGCGGCAACCGCGGCACCTGCTGGCTATATCACCGTTAAAATTAACGGCGTAAACCGCAAGCTGGCCTATTTCTGATTAATGAAAGAGAAGGGGGATGAAATGAATGAAGATTAAATTAATCATTTTTATTTTCCTGACGCTTGTTTTATTAGCCTCAGTAAAAGCCGCATTTTTTTATCATGCTCATTATACCGATGCCCGTAATCAGCTCCGGCAACAGCAGGAGCAGGTTAATACTCTCCAGCAGCGCTTAAATACCGCTGCCGCAATGGATAAAAAATATGTTTCTCAATTGCAACAGGCCAGGGAAAATGCTGGCCAGCTTGAACATGATGTGGCTACTGGCAAGCGTCGGCTGCAGCTCGCCGCCAGCTGCAATCGTCCCGTCAAGGCCCGCCCCGTCGGCGTGGCTGATGCAGCCAGCCCCCGACTTAATGACGCCGCTCAACGGAATTATTTCACTCTCAGGGAAAGAATAGCGACGGCCCGCATTCAGATAACGGGACTGCAGGATTATATTCACCAACAGTGTCAGCTTTAAATAGTGAACAACGGATGAAACCTGTTTTCATCCGCTTTTCTGCTGCCTGCCATTCACTTTTTCTCTGCTAACCCACAGGAGGTTTGCTGGTGACGAATACCAGTAAAGCAGCCGGCTGGCTGACGCCAGTGAACGATGAACCCGCCAGCGATGCCGCGCTGGAAGATCAACTCAGCACATGGATCCAGGGTCTAACCGGCCTGGCTAAAAATCGGGTAGCGGTTGATGACGGCGTTGTGCCGCCAGCATGGCTACCGAGCGACGAAAGCGGCTGTGCTTTTATCGTAATGAAAATCGCCGCCGCAGGCACACCCGTATTGACTCATCAACAGGAGGAAAATGTTCAACTCTGGCGGGATGAACGTATGACGTGCCGACTCTGGTTTTATGGTCCTTCCGCCCAACTTTATGCCGCCCGCTTTCGCGACGGAAATACGCTGGCGCAAAATCTTGCCGCCTTAAAACAGCTTTCGCTTGGCGTCAGCGATTGCAGCGATATTACCACCGTACTGGAAACGGTTAATAACGCTCAGACCCGCCGTTATGAATTAACGGTCAATGTTGTTCGTAAAATATTCCGTCTCTACGGAATTTACTCACTGGTGGAAACACCCGTTCAATTTTTTGGAGAATAATATGCCTCAAGGATTGCCTTTATCCGGCATCGTGAACGTTGACGTCATGATGTCGCCCGTAGCCGCTTCCGGTCGTAACTTTGGCTCAATGCTGATTATGGGGAGCGCCACCGTTATCCCTCTGACGGAACGCCTGCGCCTTTATACTGCAGCCGCGGATATTGGTGCAGATTTTGGCCTGAAGTCCGCTGAATATCAGGCGGCGGCCCTCTGGTTTGCGCAGTCGCCGCAGCCACAACAGCTTTATATTGGCCGCTGGGCTAAAACACTCGCCACGGGCGAAGAGGGCAAGGCAGAAACGCTGGTTGAAGCCGTTAATGCCGCGCTGGAATATGCTAACTGGTACGGTCTGGCCGTGGCTACCACCGCAGATGATGCTATCAGCGATGACGACGTGCTCGGCGTGGCGGCGGCTGTGGAATCGGCTGGTCAAAGCCGCATTTTTGCCGTTACCACCGACAGCGCAGCGGTGCCGGATCCCACTTCAACCACGGACATTGCCGCCAGGCTGAAAGCGGCG
>NZ_DALZCD010000001.1:0-49416 GCF_031978025.1 Erwinia sp. | reverse complement strand
AGAAGGGCTGGAGCACGGCGGCAGTGAACATGAAATCCACGTCGATGCGGCGCTGCGTGAAGGCGCGTTACGCTCTCTGGATCGTATGCTAACCTTTGCTGCATCATTAAAATAACGCCTGTTTTCAGGTACAAGGTGCCAACATGGATTTTTTCAGCACGCAAAATATCTTAGCCCATATCCCTTTAGGCGCGGGCGGCTACGATCTTTCCTGGATTGAGGCAATTGGGACGCTGGCAGGTCTGCTCTGTATCTGGCTCGCCAGCCTTGAAAAAAACATCAACTACGTTTTTGGTTTACTTAACGTCACGCTTTTCGCGGTAATCTTCTTCCAGATCCAGCTTTATGCCAGCCTGTTGCTGCAGATCTTTTTCTTTGCTGCCAACGTCTATGGCTGGTACGCCTGGACGCGGCAGACCAGCGATAATCAGCAGGCGTTGCACATTCGCTGGCTGGGGCTGCCGAAAGCGCTGGGCTGGACGCTGTTCAGCGTAGTGGCGGTCACGCTGATGACCCTTTACATCAATCCGGTCTTTGCCTGGCTGACGGAGATTGCCGTAAAGCTGATGCAGACGCTGGGACTGGCGGTGGCGATGCCACAGCTGCAGCCGGACGCTTTCCCATTTTGGGATTCCTGTTTGCTGGTGTTGTCGGTGGTTGCGATGATTTTAATGACGCGGAAATATGTGGAGAACTGGCTGCTGTGGGTGGTGATTGATGCGATCAGCGTGATGGTTTTTGCTCGTCAGGGCGTCTACGCGATGTCACTGGAATACGCTATTCTGACGCTGATTGCCCTGAATGGCGCCTGGCTATGGATTAAAAGCGCCCGCAGGCAGGCGCTGGCTTAATCAGTGGTGATGGTGAGCGTGCTCGTGCCCCGCTTTTCCCCATGACAGCTCGCAGTCGCCATCGTCACAGCTTTCGTACTCCATTTGCACCGTAGCATGTTCAATCTGATAGTGTTCATGCAGATAGTCATGAATACGGTGCAGCAGGGCGTCATGATCGTAAGGCGGGATCACCTGCGTATGCAGCGTAATCACGGGTTTTTCACCCACCAGCCACAGATGAACGTGATGCACGTTGCGTACTTCAGGAATATCACGCGTTAACGCCCGCTTCAGCTTCTCTACATTCAGCTGCGGCGGCGTACCTTCCAGCAACTCATGAAAACTCTCTTTTAGCAGTGCCCAGGCGCTACGCAGCACCAGAACCGACACCAACAGCGACAAAATCGGGTCAATCGGCGTCCAGCCGGTAAACATAATAATCAGTGCGGCGGCAATGGCGCCGACGGAACCCAGTAAATCGCCCATCACATGCAGGGCGGCGGCACGAACATTAATGTTCTTCTCTTCGCTGCCGTGATGCAGTAGCCAGAAAGAGAGCAGGTTGGCCAGCAGGCCCGCCACGGCTATGCCCAACATAAAGCCCCCGGCAACGGGTTCAGGATGCATAAAGCGTTGCACGGCTTCCCAGACGATCAGCGCCGTGATCGCTATCAAAGCGATAGCATTGACGAAAGCGGCCAGCGTGGTCAGCCGCAGCAGGCCAAAGGTATGGCTCGCGTTGGGCTTGCGGCTGCCAAACTGCACGGCTAAAAGCGCCATTAACAGCGCGGCGGCGTCCGTCAGCATATGACCGGCGTCGGCCAGCAGCGCCAGCGAGCCGGAAAGCAGGCCGCCAACTACTTCTGCGACCATAAAAACGGCCGTTACCAGAAAGGCGGCCAGTAAACGATTGCGGTTTCCACCGCTATGAGAATGCGAGTGCGCCATAATTATCCATGTTTTCAATAAACCTGCTTTATTATATCAAGAAATAATGCGTCTCCGTGACGAGGTTTTTATTACGGATACGCAGTTTTACCCTTTACAGCGCCCAATAAAAAAGGAGAGCCTTAGCTCTCCTTTTTCTTGTCCGGCGGTCAGCTTACTGTGAGGTACCGTCGGTTTTTCTGTCGGTACCCGGGCCTACTTTCTGGTTAATGTCCGGACACTTACCATCTTTACACTGGGTATTTTTGTCGATCTCATCCGCGGTCATTTTCTTGGCATGGTGAGTCTTTTTCGCGTGATGAGTCGTTTTGTGTTGCGTGGCGTCGCCAGTGTTATTGATATCGTTGTTGTTAACTTTGTTCGGCGCAATGTTCTGTTTCGCGCCGCCTGCAGCCGCACCGGCGTCTGCCGCCTGGTTAGCGGTGCCGTTATTGCTTCCCTCTGCCATAGCGGAAGCGCTGCCCAGAGCCATTGCTGCTGTCAGGAAAACGATTGCAAACTTTTTCATCATCTTACTCCGTTAATTTTTTTGCGTCTTGGCGAACCAAACCCTGCTAAAAAAGCGGTTTGCATAAATGGAAGAGAGTACCTCTTCTTACGCAGGCGATACGAGAGGATAAAGTCCGCGATCGCCGGGCGTTTTTTTTAAGTATCAACAGGTAAAAGTGTAGTAAAAAGCGCGAAAACGGCAACTCATACTGATAATAATTTGCGCAAAGTCGATTTACAGGGTGGGGCACACGCGATAAATTGGTTCTGATGCGCCTGGTGTGCAGTACGGCTCAGTAACTATCTGGAAATATTATGAATTATCAGAATGATGACTTAAGAATTAAAGAAATAAAAGAACTTTTACCTCCCGTTGCGCTGCTCGAAAAATTTCCTGCCACGGAGACGGCAGTTAAAACTGTCGCTGATACCCGCCAGGCCATTCACCATATCCTGCAAAAAAAGGACGATCGCCTGCTGGTGGTGATCGGCCCCTGTTCCATTCACGATACCGGGGCGGCAAAGGAGTATGCATCCCGCCTGCTGAAGCTGCGTGAAGAGCTGAGCGACTCGCTGGAAGTGGTGATGCGCGTTTACTTTGAAAAACCGCGCACAACGGTCGGCTGGAAAGGGCTGATCAATGATCCTCATATGGATAACAGCTACCAGATCAACGACGGTCTGCGCATTGCGCGCAAGCTGCTGGTGGATATCAACGACACCGGTCTGCCGGCGGCGGGCGAGTTCCTGGATATGATCACGCCGCAGTACGTGGCCGATCTGATGAGCTGGGGGGCGATTGGCGCCCGCACCACGGAATCCCAGGTACACCGCGAGCTTTCTTCTGGCCTTTCCTGTCCGGTGGGTTTCAAAAACGGCACCGATGGCACCATTAAAGTGGCGATTGACGCGATTAACGCTGCCAGCGCCCCGCACTGCTTCCTGTCGGTAACCAAATACGGGCATTCTGCCATTGTGGAAACCAGCGGCAACGGTGATTGCCACATTATTCTGCGCGGCGGTAAAGAGCCCAACTACAGCGCGCAGCATGTGGAAGAGGTGAAAGCAGGGCTGGCGAAAGCGGGCCTGGAGCCGCAAATTATGATCGACTTTAGCCATGCTAACAGCAGCAAGCAGTTTAAAAAGCAGCTGACCGTGGCGGACGACGTGGCGCAGCAGATCGCGGGCGGCGAAACAGCGATTATCGGCGTAATGATCGAAAGTCATCTGGTGGAAGGGAATCAAAATCTGGAAAGCGGAGAGCCGCTGGTCTACGGCAAGAGCGTGACGGATGGCTGTATCGGCTGGGAAGATACCGAAACCGTATTGCGCCAGTTAGCGCAGGCAGTGAAAGCGCGGCGCGGGTAGGCTCGCAAACGCGACATAAAAAAATCCGCCTTTCGGCGGATTTTTTCAGAGGGGATTACTTCGCTTTACCCTGGTTGGCTACGGCGGCGGCTTTAGCCGCGATCTCGTCCGCATCGCCCAGGTAGTAGTGTTTGATTGGCTTGAAGTTTTCGTCGAACTCATACACCAGCGGCACGCCGGTTGGGATATTCAGTTCCAGGATCGCCTCTTCACTCATATCATCCAGATATTTCACCAGCGCACGCAGTGAGTTGCCGTGTGCGGCAATGATCACTTTTTCGCCTTTCTTCATGCGAGGCAGAATAGACTCGTTCCAGTAAGGCAGTACGCGATCGATGGTCAGCGCCAGGCTTTCGGTGGTTGGCAGCTGCTCAGCGGTCAGCGCGGCGTAGCGTGGGTCATGGCCAGGGAAGCGTTCGTCAGCGCGATCCAGCTCCGGTGGTGTAACCGCAAAGCCGCGACGCCACTGCTTAACCTGCTCATCGCCATATTTCTGGGCGGTTTCCGCTTTGTCCAGACCCTGCAGCGCACCGTAGTGACGCTCGTTCAGGCGCCAGGATTTTTCAACCGGCAGCCAGGCCTGATCCACTTCGTCAAGAATGTTCCACAGCGTGTGGATGGCACGTTTCAGCACGGAGGTATAAGCGAAATCGAAGGTAAAGCCTTCTTTTTTCAGCAGCTGACCCGCCGCTTTCGCTTCGGTACGCCCTTTATCGGACAGATCAACATCGTACCATCCGGTAAAGCGGTTTTCGTTGTTCCACTGGCTTTCGCCGTGACGTACCAGAACCAGCTTAGTTACAGCCATAGCTTAACTCCTTAATAATCTGACGTTTCTAAGATAACGGAAAGCGAAAATTGCCGACGCAATTTTAACTGGCCATTACCATAGCGGAAATCTTCGCGGCACGTAAGCCTGCCGCAGGTGCGATGCACGTTTTTCATGCGCTTAATCAAAGCGGCGTCAGGCGATAACGCGTTTCTGACTGATACGATTCACCTGGCTTCAGCCAGCAGTCGGGCTGCGGCCATTCAGGATGATTAGGCGAGTCGGGTAAAAACTCGCTCTCCAGCGCAATACCCTGAAAGGCAGTATAGACGCCCTGCTCACGAGCCGGGGTGCCTTCCAGATAATTCCCCGAATAGAATTGCAGCGCGGGGGCGGTGGTAAACACGCTCAGCTTCAGCCTGCCATCCGCTGACCACAGTTCGGCATCCGGCTGTTGGTCGTCGGCACCGTTCAGCAGAAACGCGTGATCGTAGCCTTTCACCGCGCGCTGATCGTCATCCAGCAGGAAGTCCTGGGCCACCGTTTTGATTTCTCTGAAGTCAAAACCGGTGTTGTTGACGTCGGTCAGCGGCCGGTTGGGAATGCCTTCACTGTCCACCGGCAAATAGTGGTCTGCACGCAGGCGCAGGCGATGATGACGGGCATCATTATGTTCGGCATCAAGATTGAAATAGGCATGGTTGGTCAGATTCACCGGACAGGCCTGATCCACCGTAGCGTGATAGCGGATAGTGAGCGTATTGTCCTCTTCCAGCCGATAGAGCAGGGTGACCTGCAAATTGCCCGGATAGCCCTGGTCGCCGTCGGGCGAGTCCAGCTGGTAGGTCACTTCCTGACCGGTCTGGCTGACAATCTGCCAGCGACGAGCGTGAAAGCCTTCTGGCCCGCCGTGCAGCTGGTGCTTGCCCTGATTGGCTGCCAGCTGCCAGCGCTGTTCGCCTGCGGCAAAGGTGGCGTTAGCGATACGGTTGGCGTAGCGGCCCACCGTTGCGCCCAGGTAGGCCGTCTGATGAAGGTAAGCAGATGGCGTGGCGCAGCCCAGCAAAGCTTCACGCACGCTGCCGTCTTTCATCGGCACTCGGGCAGAAAGCCAGGTTGCGCCCCAGTCCATAAAGGTCGCGACCATGCCACCTGCGTTGCGTAGCGTAGTAATGCGCCAAGGCTGGCCGTCCGGCGCCTGGGAAGGACTCAGCATGGGCCGGCTCCTTCTGAGGCTTTGCAAACGTAAAAGGTTTCTTTAATGCCGGATTGCGCTTCGTACTGCTCCGCTACGGCCGCTTTTACGCTGTCGACCAGATCCAACGGCATCAGCGCGACCACACAGCCGCCAAAGCCGCCGCCGGTCATGCGCACGCCGCCGCGATCGCCCAGGCTGTTTTTCACAATGGTGACCAGGGTATCGATTGGCGGCACGGTGATTTCAAAATCATCACGCATGGAGGCGTGAGATTCCGCCATCAGCACGGCGATACGCGCCAGGTCGCCTCTGGCCAACGCGTCGGCGGCTTCCAGCGTACGCGCATTTTCGGTCAGCACGTGGCGAACACGTTTGGCCACCAGCGGATCGAGTGCCTGTTCCTTCTCAGAAAATTGCGCCAGATCGACATCACGCAGTGAATCTTTATTGAAGAACTTTGCGCCCGCTTCGCACTGCTGACGCCGCGTGTTGTACTCGCTGCCGACCAGATTGCGGCGGAAGTTAGAGTTAATAATCACCACGGCGATATCTTCCGGCATCGGTACCGGTCGCGTACCCAGCGTGCGGCAATCCAGCAGCATGGCATGATCTTTCTCGCCCAGCGCCGAAATCAGCTGATCCATGATGCCGCAGTTACAGCCGACAAACTGGTTTTCCGCTTCCTGGCCGTTTACGGCAATCTGCGCGCCGTCCAGCGGCAGATCAAACAGGTGGCGAAACACGGTGCCGACCGCCACTTCCAGCGAGGCGGAGGAGCTCAGGCCCGCACCCTGCGGCACGTTGCCTGCAATGACCATATCCACGCCACCGAAATCGGGGCTGCGTTTTTGCAGATGTTTGACCACGCCACGGACGTAGTTTGACCACATCTGGGTGTCATGTGGCACGATCGGTTCATCCAGCGAAAAAATATCTTCCTGATTTTCATAGTCGGCGGCGATGACACGCACCTGGCGATCGTCACGCTTAGCGCAGGCGATAACAGTCTGGTAATCAATGGCGCAGGGCAACACAAAGCCGTCGTTATAGTCGGTGTGCTCGCCAATCAAATTAACACGGCCCGGCGCCTGGAAAGTTTGCGGCGCAGCATAGCCAAATTTCTCGCTGAAAAGCTGTTGGGTCAAAGTTTTTAAATGCATGGTTATGCTCCGGTCTCGCGGAAATGAATATCGCTGACGGCACGCAGACGTTCAGCCGCCTGCTCCGCCGTCAGGTCACGTTGGGTTTCGGCCAGCATTTCATAGCCAACCATAAACTTGCGTACCGTGGCGGAACGCAGCAGCGGCGGATAGAAATGCGCATGAAGCTGCCAGTGGTCGTTGGCGTCGTCATTGTAGGGTGCGCCGTGCCAGCCCATCGAGTAGGGAAATGAGCACTGGAACAGGTTGTCATAACGGCTGGTCAGCTTTTTCAGCGCCAAGGCCAGGTCGGCTCGCTGCGCGTCCGTTAAGTCGTTCAGGCGCTTGACGTGCGCTTTTGGCAGCAGCAGCGTCTCGAATGGCCAGGCGGCCCACCAGGGCACTACGGCCAGCCAGTGTTCGGTTTCCACTACCGTACGGCTGCCGTCATTCAGTTCGCGACTGGCGTAATCCACCAGCATCGGCGACTGGTTTTTCGCAAAATAAGCGCGCTGGAGATCGTCCTCGCGTTTGGCTTCGTTAGGCAGAAAACTGTTGGCCCAGACCTGGCCGTGTGGATGCGGATTGGAGCAGCCCATCGCCGCACCTTTGTTCTCAAACACCTGCACCCACGGGTAGTGCTGGCCCAGATCGGCCGTCTGCTCCTGCCAGGTGCGAACCACATCTTCCAGCGCGGCAACCGACAACTCAGGCAGCGTTTTGCTGTGATCCGGCGAAAAACAGATTACCCGGCTGGTGCCGCGTGCGCTTTCGCAGCGCATGAGTAAATCGTCGCTTTCCGGTGCGTCTGGCGTATCGGTCATCAGCGCGGCAAAGTCATTGGTAAACACGTAGGTGCTGGTGTAATCGGGATTTTTATCGCCGGTTACGCGCGTGTTACCCGGGCAAAGAAAACAGTCCGGGTCGTGCGCAGGCAGCTTCTCCTGAGAAGGTGTCTCCTGCGCGCCTTGCCATGGGCGCTTGGCACGATGCGGAGAAACCAGAATCCACTGATCGGACAGTGGGTTATAGCGGCGATGCGGATGATCGACCGGATTAAATTTCTGCATATTGAGTCCTGATTACCTGGTGATGCCTGCAAGTCTGAAAGAAAAATAGCACAGCGCGAAGCAATAAAGCGTGATCGAGTGTGAATAAATGGAATCGTTTACACAAGCTGAAAATTCCGAAGAGGCAGGTTTCGCGCTTGTTTAATCCATAAAAAACTGAACTGACAAACCTTATAGTGGTAGCGGTTACACGAGGGCAGCCACCTGGCGGTGGGTGGGGCTAAAAGCCGGGCTAAGGATTATCAGATTAATCGGACGATATTTTGGCAAAAGGCGCACTTTCGGATCGAGCAAGAGTTTAGTGCCAACATACTTAAAGGGGTGGGGGATTTAATAACTACATACCAAAGCCTGACTGAAAGTAGTGCCAACATACAAGGCGGTAAAATACTCACTCCTCTGTTGCCATGGGAGAGCTATCTGACATCCACGGCTACGGCAGGCAGGAGGGTTGCGCTTTTCGGGCAGGGCAGGTTTGCCTGTCTGGCGGGGCAAGTGCGTTCGTCAATATGCTGCTGGCTGGCACCGCCCAAAAAACAGCAGAAACTGACATAAGCTGCTTGCCCGGATGCCGAAAGCCGCCGTCGGGTTTCGGGCGACTGCCCGTATCGGATGCCATAACGGCTTGTCGCGGCATTACGGGGGTTTTGAAGGCTTTATGTATCGACTTTACGGGCAGAATGAAAGCGGGTGTACAGCCCAGGGGCGGGATAAAAACCTGCTTTGTTCCTGCTCTGCGAGCAGCCTGAAGAAGGCTCCTGCTTCAGCTCTATGAGAAAACGAAGGGGGGCATACGTTCAGACAACGTGAAAACGGATTTTTCAGTTCTGATGAGCAGCCTGCAGAAGGGCTTTAAGCCAGCCTTACGGCTGGCGCAGAAACTGATTCAGAGCCTTTCTTGCTGATAGCGATAGCTGTCGCCCTCCGGCACGAAGGTCAGGCGATGGGTGATGCACTGTGGCGCATCTTCGGCATGGTGGGAAACGAAAAGAAGCTGCGTAGCCCCCTCGCCAATCAGGACATCCACAAAGCGACGGACCAGCTGGCGGTTAATCGAATCCAGCCCCTGTAAAGGCTCATCCAGAATCAGCAGTGCGGGATGTTTAACCAGCGCGCGGGCTATCAGCACCAGCCGCTGCTGACCCCATGAGAGACTTTTAAAAGGCGTGTCTGCCATAGCAAGCATGCCCAGCCGCTGTAGCCACTGCTCCGCCAGCTTTTGTTGCCGATCGGAAACGGCCTGATAAATGCCGATGGAGTCAAAGTAACCGGAGAGAATCACGTTGCGCACGCTGCTGCTGACGCGGTAATCCAGATGGAGGCTGCTGCTAACGTAGCCAATATGCTGTTTGATCTCCCAAATGGTTTCGCCACTGCCGCGACGGCGTCCAAACAGCGTTAAGTCATTGCTGTAGCCCTGCGGATGATCGCCCGTAATCAGACTCAGCAACGTTGATTTTCCCGCGCCGTTTGGACCGACAATCTGCCAGTGCTCGCCCGCCTGTACCGTCCAGTCAAGATGATTAAGCACGGGACGATCGTTATAAGAAACCACGCCGTCACGCAGCACCACCCGTGGCGTCTGCGGCGGCAGGGCTGCCGACGCGTCGTCGGCTTCCGGCAGCGCCATACCCTGCAAATTTTCACTGTGGGCCAGCTGCGCGACCAGCGCCTCGGCCAGGATTTCTTCACGGCCACCTACATGCGTCAGCTCACATTCAGCCAGCACGCCAACCCGATCGACGAAGTCAGGAATATCGTCAAAACGATTCAGCACCAGCACCACCGTGTGGCCCTGCTGGTGCAGTTGCGCAAGGACCTGAGCCAGATTGGCGCGCGAAGCAACATCCAGCCCGTCGAAAGGCTCGTCAAGGATCAGCAAATCCGGCCGGGCCATCAGCGCCTGACAAAGCAGCGTCTTGCGGGTTTCGCCGGTCGAGAGATATTTGAACCGCCGGTTGAGCAGCGCAGTAATGCCAAAAGTGTCCGCCAGCTGGCGACAGCGAGCCTCATCGCGTACCTCTTCCTGGATAATGTCAGCCGCGGTACGGCCGGTATCGTCTTCATCCGGACTGAGCATATCGGTGTTGTTACGCTGCCACTCTTCGGAAACCAGCTTCTGTAATTGCTCAAGAGAAAGACGAACAGGGCGGAAGGTATTCGCCACTTCGCCTTTGGCGGCGGCAAGCTCGCCCGCCAGCGCGCGCGCCAGGGAAGATTTGCCGCTGGCGTTAGCGCCGACAAAAGCCCAGCTTTCGCCAGCCTGAATCTGTAGCGCCGGCAGCGTCAGGTTTCGGGTCGCGCTAAGATGAAACGTGCCTTGCGAAATTTGCAACGTAGACATTGTTTATTCCATTTTATGCATTGTTTCCTTCACTATCGACGCTGGACGGCGGGACTGTCAAATGGCGTCGCCGTTTTCAGAGCAGCGTGGCGATAATCACGCGATCGGCATTAAAATGTGCTGTCACCGCCGCGCCAGGCTGAAGATTTTGCTCCTGTGCGCGCTGGTTGGTTAAGGTGGCACACAGCGTTTCGCCGCCCGGCAGCGTCACCAAGGCTTCGCTGTGGGTGTCGCCCTTAATCAACTCGCTTAACACGCCTTCGAGTTGGTTATCAGCCTCGCTGGTTGATTGAGTAACATCTATCCACGGTGCTTTGATCAGTACCAGCACCTCTTTGCCCGGCGTTAATTCAAGACGATTAGCGCTCTGCTCGGTGAGGGCAGCTTTAATGCATGTTTCGCCGTTGGCCAGCAGGATCTCAACGTGCTGCTGCACCGTTTGCGCGTCACGCTGCACCAGAGTGCCGAACAGCTGGTTGCGAGCGCTGGTTTGGAGTGAAAAGCGGGCAATGGCACCCAGCAGGCTGCCTAACGGCACGTCGTCCTGCAACACATCAAACGCTTTTTGCTGAATCTGCTCCAGCAGCGCGAAAAGTTGGATCAACCGCTCACCGTACGGCGTGACCTGTGCGCCGCCGCCGCCTTTGCCACCCGTAGCCCGTTCTACCAGCATGCGGTCGGCCAGGGTATTCATCTCGTTAATGGCATCCCATGCGCTTTTATAACTGATTCCGGCCATCTTCGCGCCCTGACTGATCGAGCCCGTCGCCGCAATCTGTTTAAGCAACTCGATACGGCGAGGATCGGCAAAAAGCCGTTTTTGTAATTTCAGGATTAGGGAAAGCTCAGCCTGCATAGTCGCTCCTGGTAAAAAAGGATTTTCCGAATTGTACACCGTTGCGCCCGAGGGACGTAAAAACAGGTAAAACGCACAAAAGGTCAGTGCACTTTTTTCCGCTATGGATACAATAACTTCTTTTATTCAGTGAGGAAAAATACCATGCTGGAATTACTTATTGGTCTTGCAGAAGCGATCCTCATGGTTCCCGTGGTGATGGCGATTATCCTTGGCCTGATCTACGGCCTTGGCGAAGTCTTTAACGTCATTTCAACAATCGGTCATCGTAAAGAGCAGCCCGCGAAAGACCGCCGCTAGATCTCTGCCCGATACGCCCGGCAACACCGGGCGCTATTTTTTTGCCATCCACCTTACTTTCTCCCTGTTTCTGCCGATAATAACCATGACAGCGGGTGTTAAATCGTTATAGTGAAGGCTACATAACGAACCCTTCGGAGAAAACTATGTCTGTGAAATTACGCCTGTTCTTTATCGGGGCTGTAGCCACAGTGAGCCTGGCCGGGCAGGCCGTGGCGGCTGAAAACATTACCGTTTTTGCGGCCGCTTCCCTGACCAATGCGCTGCAGGATATCGCTACCCGTTATCAGCAGGGAAAAGAGGTAAAAATCGTCTCCTCTTTTGCCTCTTCTTCTACGCTTGCACGACAAATAGAGCAGGGGGCACCTGCCGATCTGTTCATCTCTGCCGATCAGCAATGGATGGACTACGCCGCGCAGAAAAAAAGCATTGATGAAGCCAGCCGCTATACGCTGTTAGGCAATGAGCTGGTGCTGGTGGCGCCAGCAGAAGCGAAATCTCCGCCGGTCACGCTGTCGAAAAAGACCGACTGGAAAAGCCTGTTGCAGGGGCAACGTCTGTCAGTAGGCGACCCGGATCATGTACCGGCAGGGATCTACGCCAAAGAGGCTTTGCAGTCGCTGGGTGCCTGGACCACGCTGGAACCGATGTTGGCAAGGGGGAACAGCGTGCGAGCCGCGCTGGCGCTGGTAGAACGTAATGAAACGCCTTACGGCATCGTTTATGGTTCCGACGCGGTAGCCAGCAGCAAAGTGGCCGTGGTCGGGGTTTTCCCGGCAGACAGCCACAAGCCGGTGGAGTATCCGATGGCGAAAGTTAAAGGCCATGATTCGGCCAGCGTCACCGCATTTTACCATTACCTTAAAGGGCCGGAAGCTGCGGCCGTGTTTAAACACTACGGATTTACGCCTCTGTGATAGTCAGCGAACCCGAATGGCAGGCTGTTTTGCTCAGCCTGAAAGTCTCCAGCGTGGCGGTGTTATTCAGCCTGCCGTTGGGCATAGTAGCGGCCTGGGTGCTGGTACGCTGCCGTTTCCCCGGCAAAACGCTGCTCGACAGCCTGATCCACCTGCCGCTGGTGCTGCCGCCGGTGGTGGTCGGCTATTTGCTGCTGTTAGGGTTCGGCAGGCGCGGTTTTCTTGGGCGCTATCTTTATGACTGGTTTGGTTTTACCTTTGCTTTTAGCTGGCGCGGCGCGGCGCTGGCCTCCGCCGTGGTCGCCTTTCCGCTGATGGTGCGGGCGATCCGCCTGGCGTTGGAAAGCGTCGACGGGCGACTGGAGCTGGCGGCACGTACGCTGGGCGCGGGTCGCTGGCGGGTGTTTTTTACCATTACGCTGCCGCTGACGCTACCCGGCATCATCGCCGGCACGGTGCTCGCCTTCGCCCGCTCGCTGGGGGAATTCGGTGCGACCATCACCTTTGTCTCTAACATTCCCGGGGAGACCCGCACGCTGCCTTCCGCTATGTATACGCTGATTGAAACGCCAGGCGCGGAAAACGCGGCGGCCAGGCTTTGTGCGATCGCCATTGCGCTGGCTCTTTGTTCGCTGTGGCTGTCGGAATGGCTGGCGCGCTGGGGACGTAAAAGGTTGGGGATGGCATGTTAGAGCTTGATATTTCTCAGCGCCTTGGCGACCACACTTTGCAGGTCAACACGACAATACCGGCAGAGGGCATCACGGCCGTTTTCGGCGTATCCGGCGCCGGGAAAACCTCGCTGATTAACGCTATCGGCGGCCTGACCACGCCGCAGGAAGGCCGTATTACGCTGAATGACAGAGTGCTGTTTGATGCCCAGGCCAGGGTGAATCTGCCGCCGGAAAAGCGCCGTATCGGCTATGTATTTCAGGATGCGCGTCTTTTCCCGCACTACAAGGTGAAAGGCAACCTCGAATACGGCATGGCGAAAACGATGCGCTCGCAGTTTGATGAGCTGGTAGAGCTGTTAGGCATCGGTGAGCTGCTGTCGCGCTTTCCTTTTTCGCTTTCCGGTGGAGAAAAGCAGCGGGTGGCGATAGGCCGCGCCCTGCTCAGCGCACCGGAAATTTTACTGATGGACGAGCCGCTGGCCTCGCTGGACTTACCGCGAAAGCGCGAGCTGTTGCCCTATTTGCAGGCGCTGGCGAAAAAGGTGGCTATCCCGGTACTGTACGTCAGCCACAGCCTTGAAGAGATTATTCAGCTGGCCGATAACGTGCTGGTGCTGGATAAGGGCGAGGTAAAAGCCTCCGGGACGCTGGAAAAAGTCTGGGGCAGCAGCGCTATGCGCCCGTGGCTACCGCGCGCCGAGCAGAGCAGCGTGCTGAGGGTGCAGGTACTGGAACAGCATCCGCACTATGCGATGACGGCGCTTTCACTGGGCGATCAGCATATCTGGGTCAGCCGTATTGACGTGCCGCTGAAAACGCCGCTGCGTCTTCGCATTCAGGCCGCCGACGTCTCGCTGGTTCTGCAACCGCCGCTTAACAGTACTATCCGCAATGTCATCCCGGCCCAGGTCGGCGAACTGCTGGATATTGATAATCAGGTTGAGGTGAAGTTGTTGATAGGGCAAAGCGAACTCTGGGCGCGGATCACTCCGTGGGCACGCGACGAGCTGATGATTAAACCGGGCATGTGGCTTTACGCGCAGATTAAAAGCGTGGCGATCGCCGCCTGAGTGCGCCCGCTTTTATACATCTTCGCCACGTTTATGCAGCTGGCGGCCTTCTGCGTTAGCAGGTGAGGGATTTTTAGCCAGGCCCTGTGTTGATAGGCGAAGATGGGCGAACCTCTTCAGCAAGCCTTTCATTAACAGGCAGAAATCTTTAGCGACGAGCAAAGATTTCCAGTAAAGCTGCGTTAGCAGGCCAACATCGTCAGCAAAGGCCTGCGTCAACAGGCGAAGCCCTCCCCCTGACTGTTACAGCACTTCCTGACAGATGGTCTGAGCAATGCCCGGTTCCAGATTAGTGCCGATAACCCGATGCGCGCGCGCTTTGATAGCGTCGTCTGCATTACCCATCGCCACGCCCAGCCCAACGTTTTCCAACATGCTCAAATCGTTATAGTTATCCCCGAAGGCGAGCACGTCGTGCATTTGATAGCCCTGAGCGTTAACCCATTCTGCCAGCCGTTTCCCTTTGCTGTTGCCCGCCCTGGCGATATCCACCTGATCGTGCCAGGACCATTCACAGGCGAGGCCCATTTCCTGCTCCACTTCATCGGCAAACTGTTGCAGCGCGCGGGTGTCAGGATAGGACAGCGCAAATTTCCAGATTGATTCAGCCTCTTTCGCGGCGCGGCTCAGGCTCGGCACCTTAATAAACGTTGGGCGTTGATGTTCCGGTAGCGACAGTCCCCAGTTAATGGCGCGGGTAACGTGGCCGGTTTCGGTCTGGTAAAGCATCGCGTTATCAACATACAGCAGGCCATGAATGGCAGCCTCTTCCAGTTTTTCGATCACCCGCAGCGCCTGCTCTGTTGGCAGCGGATCGGCGGATATGACCTTTTTAGCTTGATAATCATACAAGTAGGCGCCATTACAGCAGATTGCAGGTGTATCAAGCGCCAGCGCCTGATAAAAAGGATGGATAGCGACGTGATGACGACCGGTCACGATCACAATCTTGATGCCAGCCTGCCGGGCCTTTTGCAGCGCTTCCAGCGACTCAGGAAGAATGGTCTTACGTGGCGTCAGCAGCGTACCGTCCAGATCTAAAGCAATAACGCGATAACTCATAAATCGTTCCGAATGTGATTAGAAAACGAGTTTTGAGTCTACACCCTGTGACGGCACTGGCAAAACCGCCCGGCACAAATCCGCCTGCGTGGCCGACAAAAACGCGCTACGCTGAAGCAGACCCGATTGACCTGAAAAAGGAGCATTCATGAAACAAGTCGTTTATACCGCCAGCCCAGAAAGTGGGCAGATCCATGCCTGGCAGCTTGACCCACAGGGCGCGCTGACGCTGCTGCAGGTGGTCGATCTGCCAGGCCAGGTTCAGCCCATGGTGGTCAGCCCCAATAAAGCTTTTCTGTATGTCGGTATCCGCCCCGATTTTCGCGTTATCGCTTTTCGTATCGACAGCGAAGGCAAGCTGACCAAAGTGGCAGAAGCGCCGCTGCCGGGCAGCCCGACGCATATTTCCACCGATCGCCAGGGACGCTTTATTTTCACCGGTTCTTATAATGACGCCTGCGTCAGCGTGACGCCGCTGGATGAGCAAGGCCTGCCCGGCGAGCCGTTACAGGTGATTAAAGGCCTGGACGGTTGCCATTCGGCTAACATCGATCTGAACAACGAAACGCTGTTTGTGCCGGCACTGAAACAGGACCGTATCTGCCTGTTTGATTTACAGGAAGATGGCCAGCTGCTGCCGCACGCGCAGCCTCAGGTCAACACGGTTGAAGGCGCAGGCCCGCGCCATATGGTGTTCCATCCGAACCAGCAGTACGCCTACTGCGTAAACGAACTGGACAGCACGGTAGACGTCTGGCAGCTCAACAATGCCCGTGGCGAAGTCGAGCGCGTGCAGAGCCTGGATATGATGCCGGAAGGCTTCAGCGATACGCGCTGGGCGGCCGATATTCGTCTGACCCCGAATGGTCGTCACCTTTACGCCTGCGACCGTACCGCCAGCGTGCTGACCACGTTCAGCGTCAGCGAGGACGGCGGGCTGTTGACGGTCGAAGGTCATCAGCCAACGGAAGCGCAGCCGCGCGGCTTTAACATTGATGCCAGTGGACGTTACCTGATTGCGGCCGGGCAGAAATCGCACCATATAGAGGTCTATAGCATTACGGAAGAAAGAGGATTGCTGACGCCGCTGGGACGTTATGCGGTAGGGCAGGGACCGATGTGGGTCACCATTACTGAAATCTGAAAAAAGGCGGCCATGTAGCCGCCTTTTTTATCAGATGTAGAGAGCCGTAAGTGAAGCACTCGCCAGCTGGTGGAAATGAACGTTAAAGCCCAGCATTGCGCCGCTCGCCTGCTCGTCCACCTCCAGCTTTTCTACGTCCAGCGCATAGACGGTAAAAATATAGCGGTGGCTTTCGCCTTTCGGCGGTGCCGCGCCGCCGTAGCCCGCTTTGCCAAAATCCGTGCGGGTCTGCACCGCGCCAGCAGGCAATTCGGCCACGCCAGAACCCGCACCCTGCGGCAGGACACGCGTGTCGGCAGGCAGGTTTGCCACGCCCCAGTGCCACCAGCCGGAGCCGGTCGGCGCATCGGGATCAAAACAGGTAACGACAAAACTTTTGGTGCCGGCCGGCACGTCATCCCAGGCCAGATGCGGCGACAGATTATCGCCTTCGTAACCCATGCCGTTAAAGACCTGGCGCATCGGCAGCTTATCGCCCTCGTTAAAATCCTGACTAAAGAGTTTCATTTCCCCTCCTGCATTATTGATGAAGCAGTTTCAGCAGCTCCTCGGCGGCGGCAACGGAGGATCCAGGGTTCTGGCCGGTCACCAGATGGCCATCGGTAATGGCGAAACTGCCCCAGTCATAGGTTTTTTCATAGTTGCCGCCCAGCGCCCTGAGCGTATCCTCAACCAGGAAAGGTACCACATTCGTCAGGCCAACAGCGTTTTCTTCACTGTTGCTGAAACCCGTCACGCGTTTCCCTTCTACCAGCGGCGTACCGTCCGGCTTTTTCGCTCGTTTCAGCACGCCGGGCGCGTGGCAAACTGCTCCGACCGGTTTACCGTTGGCGTAAAAGCTCTCAATCAGTTCGATACTCTGCCGCTCTTCTGCCAGATCCCAGAGTGGGCCATGACCGCCCGGGTAAAACACCGCATCGAATTTGCTGCTGTCGATATTGCCCAGCTGCTGGGTATTAGCCAGCGCCTGCTGCGCAGCGATATCTTTACGGAAGCGTTCAGTATCAACGGTTTGCGCGTCCGGCTCGTCACTTTTAGGGTCGAGCGGCGGGTGCCCGCCCGCGGGCGAGGCCAGCACAACGCTGATGCCCGCATCACGGAAAATGTAATAAGGCGCTGCAAACTCCTCCAGCCAAAAGCCGGTTTTCTTGCCGGTATCACCGAGCTGGCCATGTGAAGTCAGCACCATTAAAATTTTCATTTCAGGCTCCTGTTGGCTGGTCGCCAGCGACTTTAATCAGCACCTTGCCGAAGTTTTTACCTTCAAGCATCCCGATAAAGGTCTCCGGCGCGTTATCCAGCCCGTCAACAATATCTTCGCGGAAAACAAAGCGGTCTTCCGCTACCCACTGGCTCATCTGCTGGAAAAATTCTTCAAAGCGATGACCGTAATCCTGATTGATGATAAAGCCCTGAACGTGCAGGCGTTTGCGCAGGATAGCGCTCTGGAACAGCGGCAGGCGGTTCGGGCCTTCCGGCGCATCCGTACTGTTGTAATCGGCGATCAGGCCACAGACCGGAATGCGGCCTTTGGTATTCATTAACGGCAGCACGGCGTCAAATACCGGCCCGCCGACGCTTTCAAAGTAGACATCAATGCCGTCACGACAGTAGCGTTTAAGCGACTCGGCTAAATCGCCCGAACGGTGGTTAAGGCAGCGGTCAAAGCCCAGCACCTCTTCGGCATAGCGGCATTTTTCTTCGCCTCCGGCGATGCCGACCACGTAGCAACCTTTCAGCTTGGCTATCTGGCCTACCATTGACCCCACCGCGCCGGTTGCCGCCGCCACGACCACGGTTTCGCCCGGCTGCGGATTACCAATATCCAGCAGCCCCATATAGGCGGTAAAACCGGTCATGCCCAGCATTCCGAGCGCCCATGAAGGGTGTTTCAGTACCGGGCCGCTGAGCTTAAACAGGTCCTTACCATCCGACAGGGCAAAATCCTGCCAGCCGCTCTGACTGACCACCCAGTCGCCTGGCTGATAGTCTTCATGATTCGACTGTTCAACAATGGCAACGGTGCCTGCGCCCATCACGTCATTAACGGCAACTGGCGGCACATAGGAAGGGGCATCGCTCATTCGCCCACGCATATAGGGATCCAGCGAGAGCCAGATTGTGCGAAGCAAAACCTGGCCTTTCCCTGGCGTAGGGACGTGCTCTGACTCCAGACGAAAATTAGCTTCGCCAGGGGCGCCGTGCGGGCGCGAGGCGAGGACGATACGGCGATTTGTCTGTTTGTCTTGCGGCATGGTTTTTCTCCTTTATAAAATTCAACCTGTAAAAAGCGTAGTGCATATGTTCCTTGCCCGCTTTGCTCTGAACCGTAAAACAGATCGGCAACGCCCTGTAAGTCCGGTAAGCATGCTTAATCTTTTTAAGGTCCCGCCGCGTTAAAAAAAGGTTATTTTATAATGGGCGATGATTATTCTTTTTTAAAACGCTATTCTACGAAAAGGCTAAGTATATTCAGCGATATAAAGGATGAGCACGGCTTAAGCCATTCTTTAAAAACGGCGGGCCTCTCTTATTTAAAGCCAATGTGACGTTTTTTATTAACGCTATAATAAGGTGTAGGTGGCCAGAAAATGCACGCCAGGATTTCGCCGTTATTTTAGGGCGCTTGCCAAAGGTAATTTGATGTAAATAAAATGTTAAGGCGTAAAGCGAATGATCGGGTTGTCATTAACTGACTTAATAGAAGGAGCGTAAAGCTGATAAATACCGGTTTTAAGCAGGCGCTGTTTAAACAGATTTATCCTAAGGCCCGATCACCATTAATTAAAAAAGCCTTTTTACATTAGATCTGTTTCCTGGCGGGGATGCCTGCCTTATTGAGCAAGCCAGCGTCAGCAGCATGAAAAGGCTGAACCGGGAAGATCCGTCAAAAATTTAAAAGGCTATCGCGCCCCTTTTTACCTGCGGCACACCGTACTGCCGATAACGGGGGGACGCTGTTAGCCTGAACGCTAATTTTAAAGTGTTCGCTCAGGCTACGCTGCGCCCCGGTGGCCGCCATTTATTTAGAACGCCGACCTCAGGATAAAAACAGCGTCGGACAGGCAACGGCTGCCGCTATTGCTGCCGTCAGCTTTTGCAGGGCGTCCGGCTCAATAAGGTAAGGCGGCATCAGATAGATAAGTTTGCCAAAAGGCCGGATCCAGACGCCGCGCCCGACAAAAAAGCGTTGTAGCGCAGCCATGTCTACCGGGCGACGCGTCTCGACGACGCCAATCGCCCCTAATACCCTGACATCGGCCACTTCCGGCTGCGTTTTTAACGGCAGCAGCGCGGCTTTCAGCTGCGTTTCAATAGCCTTTACCTGCTGCTGCCAGTGGTTTTCCTGCAGGATGGCCAGGCTTTCGCTGGCCACCGCGCAGGCCAGCGGATTCCCCATAAACGTGGGGCCGTGCATAAAGCAGCCCGCTTCGCCGTTGCTGATGGTATTGGCCACCTCACGCGTGGTCAGCGTGGCCGAAAGGGTCAGGGTGCCGCCGGTCAGCGCTTTGCCGACGCACAGGATATCCGGCGAGATCCCCGCATGATCGCAGGCGAAAAGCTTGCCGGTACGGCCAAAGCCGGTCGCGATTTCATCGGCTATCAGCAGCACGTTATGGCGATCGCACAGCTCGCGCACGCCTTGCAGATAGCGCGGATGATAAAAGCGCATCCCGCCCGCCCCCTGAACGATGGGTTCCAGGATCACCGCGGCCAGCTCGTGCGCGTGTTCGCCAATCAAACGGGCAAAATCGGCCAGATCGCTCTCCTGCCACTCGTCCTCAAAACCACAGCCCGGCGCGGCAGCGAACAGGTGATTCGGCAGATAACCCTGATAAAGCGAGTGCATGGAGTTTTGCGGATCGCAAACTGACATAGCGGCAAAAGTATCGCCGTGATAGCCGTTACGCAGCGTTAAAAAACGCTGACGTTTTTCGCCGCGAGCCTGGCAATACTGCAGCGCCATTTTCATCGCGACCTCAACCGCTACCGATCCTGAATCGGCCAGGAAGACGCACTCAAGACCCTGTGGCGTCATGTCGACCAGACGGCGACAGAGCGCTACGGCGGCAGGATGCGTGATCCCACCAAACATCACGTGCGACATCTGCTCTATCTGCGCGTGCATCGCCTGATTCAGACGGGGATGGTTATAGCCGTGGATTGCCGCCCACCAGGAAGACATGCCGTCCACCAGCTCGCGACCGTCATCCAGCTGAAGCGAGGTACCTGAGGCCGCGACCACTGGATAAACCGGCAGCGGCTTGCTCATTGAGGTGTAGGGATGCCAGATATGGTCGCGGTCAAATGCGAGGTCGAGAGGAGTCATAAAATACTTGTAAACCAAAATTAAAAAATTTAGTTTACAAGTATAACCGTAAAATGAACATGTGATCTTTTCTTTTGGAGCAAGCAATGGCAAATCGCTGGACAGTCGCCCAGGCTCAGGCCCTTTTCGACAAGCCTTTTCTGGAGTTGATGTTTGAAGCGCAGCAGGTGCATCGTCAACATTTCGATCCGCGTCAGGTTCAGGTCAGTACGCTGCTGTCGATTAAAACCGGCGCCTGTCCGGAAGACTGTAAATATTGCCCGCAGAGCGCCCGTTATAAAACCGGGCTGGAAGCCGAGCGCCTGATGGAAGTGGAAGAGGTACTGACTTCTGCCCGTAAAGCCAAAGCGGCCGGATCCGATCGCTTTTGTATGGGCGCGGCATGGAAAAACCCGCACGAGCGCGATATGCCTTACCTGGAGCAAATGGTCAAAGGCGTGAAGGAGATGGGGCTGGAAACCTGCATGACGCTGGGCACGCTGAGTGATGAGCAGGCGCAGCGACTGGCGCACGCCGGGCTGGATTTTTACAACCACAACCTGGATACCTCGCCGGAATTTTACGGCAGCATTATCACTACCCGCAGCTATCAGGAACGTCTGGATACGCTGGGGAAAGTGCGTGATGCAGGCATCAAGGTCTGCTCCGGCGGCATCATCGGCCTGGGCGAAACCGTTAACGATCGGGCCGGCCTGTTAGTCCAGTTGGCCAACCTGCCGGTGCCGCCGGAAAGCGTGCCGATCAATATGTTGGTGAAGGTAAAAGGTACACCGCTGGCCGATAACGACGACGTCGATCCTTTCGATTTTATCCGCACTATCGCCGTCGCGCGCATTATGATGCCATCCTCGCACGTGCGTCTTTCGGCCGGACGCGAGCAGATGAGCGAGCAGACGCAGGCAATGTGCTTTATGGCCGGCGCCAACTCTATTTTCTACGGCTGCAAACTGCTGACCACGCCGAATCCTGAAGAAGATAAAGATCTGATTTTGTTCCGCAAGCTGGGCCTCAATCCGGCACATACCACCACGGAAGCGGGCGACAACGAACAGCAGCGGGCGCTGGCCGGCCAGCTGTTGAACGCTGACACCGAACAGTTCTATAACGCGGCCGTGTAAATGGCCTGGCAGCAACGTATCAGCCTGGCGCTCGCAGAGCGCCGGGAGAAACAGCAGTTTCGCCAGCGCCGCGTCAGCCAGCAGGACGACGTGCGCACCCTTAGCGTTAACGGCCGTCGCTATCTGAACTTCTCGGCGAATGATTATCTGGGACTGAGCCGGGATCGAAACGTGATTGCGGCCTGGCAGCAAGGGGCCGAACGCTACGGCGTGGGGGCCGGCGGTTCGGGCCACGTGACCGGTTATGGCGTGCCCCAGCAGGCTTTTGAGGAACAGCTGGCCCAGTGGCTGGGCTATCCACGCGCGCTGCTGTTTATTTCAGGCTTTGCCGCAAATCAGGCAATCATTGCCGCCATGATGCAGAAGAATGACTCTATTTTTGCCGATCGCCTGGCGCATGCCTCGTTGCTTGAGGCCGCCTCGCTCAGTCCGGCTTCGCTGCGCCGCTTTACGCATAACGAGCCGAAAGCGCTGGCAAAGCTTTTCGCCAGCGCGGCCGCGGGCGGTGAAACGCTGGTTGTCACGGAAGGCGTGTTCAGTATGGATGGCGATAGCGCGCCGCTGAACGAGCTGCATCAACTTGCCGTTCTGCACAAGGGCTGGCTGATGGTGGATGATGCCCACGGCATCGGCGTCACGGGGGAGCAGGGGCGCGGCAGCTGCTGGCAGCAGAACGTTCGTCCGGAGTTGCTGATCGTCACCTTTGGCAAGGCGTTTGGTTTGAGCGGCGCGGCGGTGCTCTGCAGTGAAGAAACGGCGGAATATCTGTTGCAGTTTGCGCGTCATCTCATTTACAGCACGGCCATGCCGCCCGCGCAGGCTTACGCGTTACAGGCAGCCCTGCGCGCGGTGCAGCAGGGTGACGATCTCCGCGCGCGGCTACAAAATAATATTCGTCTGTTTCGGGAGGGTGCGGCGGCCAGCGGGCTGGCCGTTCTGCCTTCTTCTACTGCCATCCAGCCCCTGTTGGTGGGAGAAGAGCAGGCAACGCTGCGGCTGGCAGAAAAGCTGCGCGAAAAGGCGTGCTGGGTAACGGCTATCCGGCCGCCGACCGTCCCGCAGGGAACGGCTAGGCTCCGTATCACGCTAAGCGCGGCGCATGAGGAACAAGATATTAACCAACTGCTGGAGGCGCTGCATGACGCAAACGGTCAATAAAACGGCGGTAGCCAGGGCGTTCGGTCGAGCGGCGCAAAGTTACAACCGGCACGCGGAGCTTCAGCGCTTGTGTGGTGAAGCGCTCTGGTCGCTGGCACGCTCGCACCAGCACAGACAGGTACTGGACGCGGGCTGTGGGCCAGGCTGGTTCAGCCAGCGCTGGCGCAGCGCGGGCAATGGGGTTACCGCGCTGGATCTCTCTTCGGCGATGCTGGAGGAGGCAAGGCTCGGCGATACGGCCGACGCCTATCAGCTGGGGGATATCGAAGCGCTACCGTTTGCCGCTGCCGCCTTCGATGTGTGCTGGAGTAACCTTGCCGTGCAGTGGTGCAGTGATTTACGCCTGGCGCTGATCGAAATGTGCCGCGTGACCCGGCCCGGCGGCCAGGTGTTGTTTTCAACGCTGGCAGCCGGATCGCTGAACGAGCTTCATCAGTCCTGGCGAGCGCTGGCGTTGCCTGCACCCGTTAACCATTTTTTGAGCGAAGCGCAAATAGAGACGGCAGGAAATGCGCTCGGGCTTCGTTTGATTCCACAGACCCTGACGCTGGCTTTTCCGGATGTGCTCAGCGCGCTGCGTTCACTGAAAGGCATTGGCGCCACGCATCTGCATCAGGGACGCCGTGACGGGGCGCTGGGGCGTCATCATCTGAATCAGCTGGCGCAGTGCTGGCCGCGCGACGAGCGTGGCTACCTGCTCAGCTATCATCTGCTGTATGGAGTCATTGATTGTGAATAGCTGGTTTATTACCGGGACGGATACAGAAGTAGGGAAAACGGTTGCCAGTAGCGCGCTGTTACAGGCGGCTCGCGCCGCCGGGTGGCGTAGCGTCGGCTATAAGCCCGTTGCCTCCGGCTGTGAGATAACGGCGGAAGGTATCCGCAACAGCGATGCGCTGGCTTTACAGCGTAACAGCGCGCTGGCCTTGCCCTATGAACAGATCAATCCGCTGGCTTTTCTCGAGCCAACCTCTCCGCATATCGTCAGCGCGGAAGAGGGCAGACCCATTGAATTCGCCCAGCTTTCTGCAGGCCTGGCGGCGTTGCGCGAGCAGGCTGACTGGGTGTTGACCGAGGGCGCGGGCGGCTGGTTTACTCCTCTGTCAGACAAGACAACTTTTGCGGAATGGGTGGTGAGTGAGCAGCTGCCTGTCGTGCTGGTGGTCGGCGTGAAGCTGGGCTGTATCAATCACGCTATGCTGACGGCGCAGGCTGTGCTGGCCTGCGGACTGCGTCTGGCTGGCTGGATAGCCAACACGGTGCAGCCGCCGGGCAGGCGACATGCGGAATACATGGCGACGCTGCAACAGCGGCTACCCGCACCGCTGCTGGGCGAGATCCCGTATCTAACCGACAGCGCCGATTTTGACCGGCTTGGACACTACGTGCGGCTGCCCGGGTAGAGCCATGCTCTCCGGCGTGGGTGTCGCGCCGGGGAACCTTATGAAGCGGTCAGCCAGGTATTAACCACTCTCTCATCCAGCTGCGCTACGCTGCCGTGCGCCACATTGCGCCCGCGATGCAGCAGCAGAAAGTAGTCGGCCACCTTACGGATAAATGAAATCCGCTGCTCCAGCAGCAGAATAGTCAATCCAAAATCGTGATTCAGGCGGTGGATCAAATTTCCCATCTCTTCTTCCAGCCAGGGCGACATACCTTCAGTCGGTTCATCCAGGATTAGTAACTTTGGCTGAAACACCAGCGCTTTGGCCAGCGAAAGCTGCTGCTGCTGCTCGAGTGCCAGTTCTCCACTGCGCTGGTGACGAAGCGAATAAAGCGCGGGAAAAAGCTCGAAAACCATCGGTGGAATAGCCGGGTGACGCTGTTGACCCGCGCCCGCCAACAGCGCTATCTGCAAATTTTCCTCCACGCTGAGCTGCGAAAAAATATGCCGTCCCTGAGGGACATAGCCAATACCAAGCGCCGCCCGCTTTTCTACCGGCTGCTGCAGTAAATTCTGCGGGGGTAAATTGCCTTCCTGCCATGTAATCGTGCCGCTGTTAATCGGCAGGTGGCCCATAATGCAGTTAACCAGCGTGGTTTTTCCCATCCCGGGCCTCCCCAGCACACCGGTACAGGTGCCCGGCGGCAGCGCCAGATCCACATCCCATAAAATATGGTTCTGCCCGTAAAACTGATTTATCGCATGTAAGCTCAGCATCTGACACTCTCCTCCAGACAGTTTTCGAGCGCGCCTTCGTAGCGTCACGAAGGATTGACCGTTGACGCAACGTCTCCGGCTGGTGCTTCTCGCCCTGATATGTTGAAAGCGTGAGGCGGTAGCTGAAGGTTGCAATTCACAGGCCAGTTTTGTTTTACGCGGAAAATAGAACGTCCGGGCAACGGGCTATTGGTCAGGAAAGGTTAATAATTGCCAACGGTAATTTCCTGCTGCACTTTGATGGTGCTGAAAACTTAACATTTATGGTGCAGACGCCTGCCGATAAGGCAAAAAAGCGTCTTAGCATGGCGGAAAAAAAGCCTGCACAGGGATAGCCTTAAAGGCGGAAGTATGCTTCAGGGCGGGTAAGACCGTAGGAGATAAGTAAAAAATTCAGGGAAAAATTTTTTTTTGCGTACGCGCTCGTCCCGCCTGGCAATTTATACACAGCAGACGGCTTGGGCGTTGAAATCAGTTATCCACCATTCCTGTGGATAACCATGTGTATGAATGACTGAAAACCTTTAAAAGGCGAGAGCCGGCGCGGGCTAAGCTTGAGTTGGTGCTAAACTCGGCTGCAATAACATGTTTTTATCTTTCAAAACGTTAGGGAAAATCAAGCGGCCGGGGAAGGCAGGGGATTTTACGGCCGCCATTTTGTCAGGATGCCTTGACAAATGTTAAAATGCCAAACCCGCTGGGGATAACCTTCTCACTTTCTTGCCGCTTAAGCATCGAGTAAAGCCCGTTACGCTGAACAATTTGCGCCTCCCTTGAGTTTTAATCGATAACTGTGGATATATCCAGTATTTTTTGCTGGCAAAATCGCCATAGCAGAGTAAAATTACCACCCTGTTCGCGCTTTTCATCATCATCAGGTAGCCATTCAATGAGCAAAGTCTTTAAACTTAATTCCGCCTTTAAACCTTCCGGCGACCAGCCTGAAGCCATTCGCCGCCTTGAGGAAGGGCTGCAGGATGGACTGGCGCACCAGACGCTGCTCGGCGTGACCGGGTCGGGCAAAACCTTTACCGTCGCCAATGTGATAGCCGACCTTAACCGGCCTACGATGGTGCTGGCGCCGAATAAAACTTTAGCAGCGCAACTTTACGGTGAGATGAAAGAATTCTTTCCGGAAAATGCCGTAGAGTATTTTGTCTCCTACTACGACTATTATCAGCCGGAAGCTTACGTGCCCAGCTCGGACACCTTTATCGAGAAGGATGCTTCCGTTAATGAGCACATTGAACAAATGCGTCTTTCGGCCACCAAAGCGCTGCTGGAACGTCGGGATGTGATTGTAGTGGCCTCGGTGTCGGCGATTTACGGCCTGGGCGACCCGGACTCCTATCTGAAAATGATGCTGCACCTGACGCGTGGGATGGTGATCGATCAGCGCGCCATTCTTCGCCGTCTGGCGGAACTGCAATACAGCCGCAACGACCAGGCTTTTCAGCGCGGTACTTTCCGCGTGCGGGGGGAAGTCATCGATATCTTCCCGGCGGAATCGGACGATTACGCGCTGCGCGTTGAGCTGTTTGACGAAGAAGTCGAGCGGTTGTCAATTTTCGATCCGCTGACAGGCCAGATAACCTCGGTGATCCCGCGCTACACCATCTACCCCAAGACGCACTACGTCACCCCGCGCGAGCGTATTCTGCAGGCGATGGAAGATATCAAAGTGGAGCTGGCCGACCGTCGCAAAACGCTACTGGCGAACAATAAGCTGCTGGAAGAGCAGCGTATTTCTCAGCGCACGCAGTTTGATTTAGAAATGATGAACGAGCTGGGTTACTGCTCGGGCATTGAAAACTATTCGCGCTATCTCTCTGGCCGTGGGCCTGGCGAAGCGCCGCCAACGCTCTTTGACTATCTGCCGGCGGATGGCCTGTTAGTGATTGATGAGTCGCACGTCACTATTCCGCAGATCGGCGGCATGTATCGCGGCGACCGGGCACGCAAAGAGACGCTGGTGGAGTATGGTTTCCGCCTGCCGTCAGCGCTCGATAACCGCCCGATGAAGTTTGAAGAGTTTGAGGCGCTGGCCCCGCAGACTATCTATGTTTCCGCTACGCCAGGTAAATACGAGCTGGAGAAATCGGGCGGCGAAATTGTGGATCAGGTGGTGCGTCCGACCGGCCTGTTGGATCCGCTGATTGAAGTCCGGCCGGTGGCAACGCAGGTCGACGATCTGCTGTCGGAAATCCGCAAGCGCGTGGCGATTGACGAGCGCGTGCTGGTCACCGTGCTGACCAAGCGCATGGCAGAGGATTTAACGGAATACCTTACCGAGCACGGCGAGCGGGTACGCTATCTGCACTCGGACATTGATACCGTAGAGCGTGTAGAGATCATTCGCGACCTTCGCCTTGGCAAGTTTGACGTGCTGGTGGGTATCAACCTGCTGCGTGAGGGGCTGGATATGCCGGAAGTTTCGCTGGTGGCGATTCTGGATGCCGATAAAGAGGGCTTCTTACGTTCCGAACGCTCGCTGATCCAGACTATTGGTCGCGCCGCGCGTAACGTCAGCGGCAAGGCTATCCTTTACGGCGATAAAATTACGCCGTCGATGGAAAGGGCTATTGGTGAAACCGAACGCCGTCGCGAGAAGCAGGAAATTTATAACCAGGAAAAAGGGATTGTGCCGCAGGCGCTCAACAAGAAGATCGCCGATATCCTGGAGCTGGGTCAGGGCCTCAACAAAAACAAAACCAAAGGGCGCAGCAAGTCGCCTCGCGCTATTGTGGAAGACGATGCAGCCGTGGTCGATCTGTCGCCAAAAGGCCTGCAGAAGCGCATTCGCGAGCTGGAATCGCAGATGCAGGAACATGCCAAAAACCTGGAGTTTGAAGAGGCCGCCAACGTGCGCGATCAGCTGCATCAGGTGCGTGAGCTGTTTATCGCCGCTTCCTGACAACAGACTTCCGCTGCCGTCATCACGGTGTGGGTTCATCTGGCATGGGGCGGGTATCGGACGGGCGACCCTTATTCGGCGATTAAGCCCGCGGTCACGGCATCGCAAGGCTGCAGGATGAGGCGCTGACGCGCCGCGGCGGAAGCTTTTGGGGAGCGGCATATCGTAGCCTTAGCCGCTCACAAACCGTGTTGACCCCAGGCGGTTGCGCCAGGTTGGCGTTTCGAATAGTGGGCTTAGCCCCTGTCGGGCTGGCAGGGGCTAAGCCCGACAGGCTGCGTTAAGCTTCCTGTTCCTGCCCGCGGATCGGGTGCCCGGCAGGGTTGCTCCCAGCCACAGCATAGCCTGCTCCAGCCCGTTGTCTGAGCCGCTCAACAGAGGCTCCAACGTGCTATCCCAGACGCTGAATAGCGTGCTCCAGCGCGCTGTGCAGCAGCTGGCGATCGTGGCGGTATTTGATATCCGCTGCCTCCAGTGGCTCCTGCACAATCAGTCGCCCGCTGACGCCAGTGGTATCCACATGCGGGCCAACGACCACCGCATCAATAACCTTCCTGCCGATATATTTTTCCATGATAGCCAGCTTGTCCGCCAGCGTTAGTCGGGCTGCTGCCGGGCTAAGCTCTTTGCCCAGGTTGCCGATAAATACCATCGGGGCGGGCGTACGCCTGAGCGCCTGCGCCATATCCGGTAGCAGCAGCACGGGCATCAGGCTGGTATAAAAACTGCCCGGGCCAATCAGGATCAGATCGGCGTCGTTGATGGCCTCAACGGCTTCTTTAGTGGCGCTGGCGCTGGCTGAAAGCAGCAGCTCACGCGGCGGCAGGGCAAGCCGATCAATGGCCGTTTCGCCATAAACTTGCTCGCCCCGGTCATCGATGGCAATAAGATCCACCGGCTGTTCGGACATCGGGATCAGAAAGGCGTCCACCTTGAGCAGATTGCGGATCAGATTGATCGCCTCCATCGGGCGCACGCTCAGGTGATCCAGCGCTTTCAGCATCAGGTTGCCCAGATTATGGCCAGCCAGCTCGCCCTGGCCGCCAAAACGGTATTCAAACATGGCGGAGGCCACGCTGGGCTCGGTAATTAGCTGGTTCAGGCAGTTACGCATATCGCCCCAGGCGATGCCGCCTTCCGCATGGCGGATCCGCCCCGTAGATCCGCCATTGTCGGTGGTGGTGACGATGCCGGTCAGGCGTGAGCCAAGCGAAGAGAGAGCAGATAAAACACGGCCCAGGCCATGCCCGCCGCCGAGCGCCACGACGCGGTCGAGATCGGCCAGAGTGCGGTTACGCATAAAATTCCTTCAATATGTTAACAGGGCGGCCAGCCTGTCAGTGGTTTCACCTTATTTTACGCTAACGTACCGTAAAATGGCGTGAAAAAACGTTATATATCAAAATACATAGCGAATTCCCTGCTGGCAACTGCGTTTCGTTAGCAGTAGAATTTCACTACCATGGTTTACCATACCGGTAAATCACACTTAGCCCTGGCACCTAAGTCTTCGGATAGGGTGCCCTGGCCGCAACCTTGAGTTGCCAGGGTGCAGAAAGAAATGCCTGCATCTCCCGATATTTGGAAGGTGTTCTGGTGTCACAATTTACTGATAATTTCGACCGCAGCTTTTACTATCTGCGCCTGTCGATCACGGACGTTTGTAATTTCCGCTGTAACTACTGCCTGCCGGATGGCTATAAGCCGCAGGGCGTCACCAACAAAAGCTTTCTGTCGCTGGATGAAATCCGGCGCGTTACCCGTGCCTTTGCGGCCGCGGGCACGGAAAAGGTGCGCCTGACGGGCGGTGAACCTTCGCTACGCCGCGACTTTGTCGACATCATCGCCGCCGTGCGCGAGTCCTCTGCCATCCGCCAGCTTGCCGTGACCACTAACGGCTATCGGCTGGCGCGTGACGTGGCGGCCTGGCGCGAAGCGGGCCTGACTGCCCTGAACGTCAGCATCGACAGTCTGGATGCCCGCCAGTTTCACGCTATTACCGGTCAGGACAAATTTCATCAGGTCATGGCCGGTATCGATGCGGCTTTCGAAGCGGGTTTCAGCAAGGTAAAAGTGAATACCGTGCTGATGCGCGACGTCAACCATCACAGCCTGCAAACCTTCCTCGACTGGATCCGTACCCGGCCAATCCAGCTACGCTTTATTGAGCTGATGGAAACGGGTGAGGGCGGCGATCTCTTCCGCAAGCATCATGTGTCAGGCGAAGTCATCCGCGATCAGCTGCTGCAACAGGGCTGGGTACGCCAGCTGCGTGGACGCAGCGACGGCCCGGCGCAGGTGTTCTGCCACCCGGACTACGAAGGGGAAATCGGCCTGATCATGCCCTACGAGAAAAATTTCTGCGCCAGCTGCAACCGCCTGCGCGTGTCGGCCGTTGGCAAGCTGCATCTCTGCCTGTTTGGCGATGGCGGTGTGTCGCTGCGCGATCTGCTGCAAAATGACGAGCAGCAGGAGGCGTTACAGGCGCGTATTGCCGCCAGCCTGAAAACCAAAAAGCAGACGCATTTTCTGCATCAGGGCAACACCGGCATCACGCAGAATCTCTCTTTTATCGGCGGCTAACGCATGGAGTCTACAATGGCAAAATCGACGGCGGAATTTATCCCGCTCAACGTGGCGGTGATGACCGTATCCGACAGCCGTGATGCGGCAGAAGACAGTTCGGGCGACTACCTGCGCGAGGCGCTAACTGACGCCGGGCATCAGGTACTCGATCATGCGCTGGTAAAAGATAACCGCTACCGCATACGCGCCGTGGTTTCCAGCTGGATCGCCAGCGCGGACGTGCAGGTGGTTATTGTTAACGGCGGCACGGGTTTCAACAGCAAAAACAGCACGCCGGAAGCGCTGCTGCCGCTGTTCGACCGTGAAATCGACGGCTTTGGTGAGCTGTTCCGTATGGTGTCGTGGGAAGATGTTGGCAGCGCGACGATCCAGTCACGCGCCGTTGCCGGCATGGCTAACCAGACGGTGATTTTTGCCGTTCCCGGCTCCACCCGCGCCTGTCAAAGCGCCTGGGAAAGCATTATCCGCGATCAGCTGGATGCCCGAACTCGCCCCTGTAATTTTGTCTCGCACCTGAAGAAGCCCTGATTATGTCTCAACTGACCCATATTAACGCCGCCGGTGAGGCGCACATGGTGGATGTCTCTGCCAAAAACGACACCGTACGTGAAGCACGTGCCGAAGCCTTTGTGGTAATGCATCCCGACACGCTACAAATGATCCTGGACGGTAGCCATCATAAGGGCGATGTTTTCGCCACGGCGCGTATTGCGGGCATTCAGGCCGCCAAACGGACCTGGGAGCTGATCCCGCTTTGTCATCCGCTGCTGTTAAGCAAGGTCGAGGTGACGCTAAGCGCCGATACTGCCAACAGCCGCGTGCGCATCGAGTCGCTGTGCCGCCTGACGGGCAAAACCGGCGTGGAAATGGAAGCGCTGACGGCGGCCTCGGTGGCGGCGCTGACTATCTACGATATGTGTAAAGCGGTGCAGAAAGACATCAGCATTGAACAGTGCCGACTGCTGAGCAAAAGCGGCGGAAAATCCGGTGACTTCAGGGCAGACAAGCATGATTAACGTCCTTTTTTTCGCGCAGGTGCGCGAGCTGATTGGCACCGACAGCATCAGCGTTGCCGATGAATATGCCGATGTAGAGGCGCTGCGTGCAGCGCTGGCGCAGCGAGGCGATCGCTGGTCGCTGGCGCTCTCGTCAGACAAGCTGCTGGCGGCGGTAAACCAGACGCTGGTCTCGGCGCAGCATCCGCTGAAGGCGGGTGATGAGGTAGCGTTTTTCCCACCGGTGACCGGAGGCTAAAATGGAAACCCGAATCAGAGTAGGGCAGGCTCCGTTTGATATGGCGGAAGAGTACCGCTGGCTGGCCGCCTGCGATGAAGATGGCGCGGTGGTGACCTTTACCGGCAAAGTCCGCAACCATAACCTGGGTGATAACGTCTCTGCGCTCACGCTGGAGCATTATCCGGGGATGACCGAAAAGGCGCTGGCAGAGATTGTGGCCGAAGCGCGCGAGCGTTGGCCAATGCAGCGCGTGACGGTGATCCACCGTATCGGCGAACTCTTTCCCGGCGATGAAATCGTGCTGGTTGGCGTCAGCGGCGCGCACCGTGGTGCGGCTTTTTCCGCAGCAGAATTTATTATGGACTATCTGAAAACCCGCGCGCCTTTCTGGAAAAGAGAAGCCACGCCGGAAGGCGATCGCTGGGTCGATTCACGCGACAGCGATAAAGAAGCCGCTTCTCGCTGGGCCTAGAGATTCTGCACGGCCAGCCGAGCGTAGCGGTTTCAGGCAGCCGGATCGGCCCGCGCGGATGGATTAATCACGTTTCGCTGTGTAACCTTTAGGGGAAAATTTTTCTACACAGGGAAAGTCATGATCTCCTTCGCCGTTAAACGTCTGCCGCTGCTGGCCTTGCTGGTCCTGGCAGGCTGTAGCACTCAGCCTGAAAAGAAACTGCCCGAGCGGCGACCGGCCGATGTAAAAGCGCAAATTACCCGCCTGCTGCCGAACAAAGTCAGCGATCGCCAGGGCTGGGCCGACGATATCTTTGCCGCGTTCACCAGCCAGAAGCTCGATCCTTCAGTCAGCAACGTCTGCGCCGTTATTGCCGTGGCCGACCAGGAATCCACGTTTAACGCTAACGCCAGCGTGCCGGGCCTGCCAAAAATTGCCTGGGGCGAAATCGACCGGCGCGCGGGCAAGCTGCATATTCCTTCCTTCCTGGTGCGGACGGCGCTAAGAATTAAATCACCCAACGGCGAAAGCTATACCGATCGGCTGGATAAGGTACGCAGTGAAAAAGAGCTGAGCGCCATTTTTGACGATTTTATTAATATGGTGCCGATGGGGCAGACCCTGTTTGGCAACCTGAATCCTATCCACACCGGCGGGCCAATGCAGGTCAGTATCGCCTTCGCCGAAGCCCATGCCGATGGCTACCCTTATCCGGTCGACGGCACTATACGTCAGGAAGTGTTCAGCCGCCGCGGCGGCGTCTGGTTTGGTACACGCCATCTCCTTGGCTATCCGGCCAATTACAGCCAGCCTCTTTATCGCTTCGCGGACTTTAATGCGGGCTGGTATGCCAGCCGTAATGCCGCGTTTCAGGCTGCCGTTGCGCGGCTGAGCGGCATAAAACTGGCGCTGGACGGGGATTTGATTCAGTACGGTTCAGACGCGGCTGGTTCCACCGAGCTGGCCGTTCGGGCGCTGCACTTAGGGTTAAGCGACGGCGCCATCCGTAGCGCGCTGGAAAAAGGCGAAACGCTGGACTTTGAAAAAACCGATTTATGGCAGCAGGTCTTTGCGCGAGCGGATAAAAATGGCGGCAGGCGCCAGCCGCGGGAAAGGCTGCCTGGTATAAAACTGGAAAGCCCGAAAATTACCCGCAGCCTGACTACCGCCTGGTTTGCCCAGCGTGTGGACGGGCGTTATCAGAGCTGTCTGTCGCGCGGGAAATAACGAGTAGAAGCGATGAAGGGCGATAGCGCCTGCGCGTTATCGCCCTTTGCCGGAGGCTTAAGCCGATTCGAGCCGGAAGATTTGTACCGTTTGCGCCAGCTGCTTCGCCTGATCTTCCAGCGAGGCGGCGGCAGCGGACATCTGCTGGACCAGCGCAGAGTTTTGCTGGGTAGCACCATCCATCTGGTTTACGGCCACTGTTACCTGACCAATCCCCTGTGACTGTTCATCGGAAGCATGCACGATCTCGCCGATAATCGTTTTTACCGAGTTCACGGCGGTGTTCATTTCCTGCATGGTTCTGCCCGCATCCTGCACCAGCGAAACCCCGGTGTTCACGCGCTGCGTTGATTCGCCAATCAGTGCAGAGATATCTTTTACCGCGTTGGCGCTACGCTGGGCCAGGCTGCGCACTTCCGCCGCGACGACGGCGAAACCGCGACCCTGTTCGCCCGCCCGCGCGGCTTCCACCGCAGCGTTAAGCGCCAGGATATTAGTCTGGAAAGCGATGCCGTTAATGATGCTGGTAATCGCGCCAATCTTCTGCGAACTGTCATCGATCTGCTGCATAATTTCCACAACCTGCTGGACCAGCTGTTCGCCTCGCTGAGCGATAGCCGTCGCGTTCTCGGTCAGCTGGGTAGCACTGTGCGCGTTATCGGCGTTGTGCTTCACCGTGGCAGTCAGCTGCTCCATGCTGGCGGCGGTTTCTTCCAGCGCGGCGGCCTGTTGTTCGGTACGTGAGGCCAGATCGAGGTTGCCGGAAGCAATCTCCTCCGCGCCCTGACGAACGGAGTCGCTGGCGGATATGATCTCGCTGACCATGGTGCGGAGCTGTTGCTGCATGGTCTGCATAGCGAAGAAGATGCTCTCTCTGTCCTGTGCGCCAACAGGGATAGTTGCGCTGAGGTCACCTTCCGCCACGCCAAGTGCGATTTCTGCAGCCTGTGAAGGCTCGCCGCCAACCGGGCGGGAGATTTTACGGCTGAACAACACGCCCAGCACGGTGCAAACAATCACAATGCTCAGGATCATCATAATCAGCGCATGCATCAGCTGACGATTAGCTTCAGCCATGACGGCGCTGACCGGCGCCACCACGCCCAGATACCAGGGCAGCGGGCTGTTGCCAATCACGACCGGACGCCAGGTTTCCAGCACGTCTTCACCAAGCACGCTGTCAAAATGCTGTACCACGCTCTGCGTAAAGCCGTTGGTTTCGCCTTTGTAGGCTTTGCCCGCTTCCGCTTTGTTGGGACTGGAGACGACCAGACCTTTATTGGAAAGCAGCAGCGCGTAACCGGTACCGTTCCAGGGCTTAACGGCCCCTACGCTTTTTTGCAGCGACGCAAGTGAGATATCCGATGTGGCGACCGCTTTCAGCTGGCCATTATCCATGATCACCGCCGCCACCGAGGTCAGCAGCGTCGGGATACCGTTATAGGGATAGCTGTAAGGTTCGGTTAATACATCCTTTTGCAACTTTTGCGGAACCAGGTAGTAATCGCCCTGGCCTGGTGTAAAGATAGATTCCAGATTATGCATGGCGAAATTGCCTGCTGTATCATGATCGACAAAGCGTGCGTATCGCCCCTGCGGTGGGTTGCCCGGCTGGGCCGCGAACTGCGCATCTTTGCCATCAAAGGCATTGGCTTCAAAAATAAGGGAAAGCGAGAGATAATCCATATTCTGCTTCAGGGCCGATTTCATCAGCTCATCGGCGATTTTTCGATCGGTTATGCCAGCGGTGGACAGGCCGAGGATGCTTTGGCCCATATCTCTGGCGACCGTGCGGGCGTAATCAAGACTTTGCTGGACGCTAAGCGCGTTGCTTTCTGCAATTTGTCCCAGATATTGCTCGGCGATGTGACGTTGCTGATTACTGGACTGCCAGCTGAGCAGGCCAATAGTGATAGTAAAACCGAGCGTGATAGTCAGCGCGCCGGTCAGGAGCATCATGGTGCGTGTGCTCATTTTTCGTTTCTGGTGTGGCTTGTTCATCAGGAACCCCTGGCGTGAATAGAATTGTTCTCAGACTTCCTGGTAAGTATTCTCCCTGTGTTCACTCTATCGGCAAAAAATGTCCGATCTTTATACAATGACGGGGGTTGTAGCGCGTTTGTTGCAGAGGGGGAGTTTTTGTCACGAAAAAGCGTAAGGCGCCGCTGGCTCAACCCGGCCAGACTGTGCCAGACTTAACGGTAAATTCACCTTAAAGGAGAGCATCATGGAAAGATATCCTCGTTCCAACGGTTCGATTGTTTCTGGCGCCGCCACGGGCCTGCAAACGTATATGGCGCAGGTCTATGGCTGGATGACCTGCGGCCTGTTGCTGACCGCTTTCGTGTCCTGGTTTGCCGCCAATACGCCGGCGGTAATGCAGCTGGTTTTTGCCAATAAATTTACTTTTTACGGGCTGATTATCGCGCAGCTGGCCGTGGTTTTTGTGCTGTCCGGCATGGTGCATAAGCTAAGCGGCGCGCTCGCGACCGGCCTGTTTATGCTCTATTCGGCGCTGACCGGACTGACGCTGGCCAGCATCTTCCTGGTCTACACCTATTCATCCATTGCCAGCACTTTTGTGGTCACGGGCGGGATGTTCGGCGTGATGAGCTTCTGGGGCTATACCACTAAGCGCGACCTGAGCCGGATGGGCAGCATCCTGTTTATGGCGCTGATTGGTATTTTGCTGGCGTCGCTGGTTAACTTCTGGCTGAAAAGCACCGCGCTGATGTGGGCCGTTACCTATATCGGCGTGCTGGTGTTTGTCGGTCTGACCGCGTATGACACGCAGAAGCTGAAGAATATTGGTGAGAACATTGACGTGCGTGATAAAGAAAATTTGCGCCGCTACTCTATCATGGGTGCGCTAACGCTGTATCTGGACTTCATTAACCTGTTCCTGATGCTGCTGCGGATTTTCGGCAACCGCCGTTAAGCAAAAAGGGGCGGAATCCGCCCCTTTTTTTACGCCTGTTTTTGCATATCCTGCTGGTTTTTATGCCGCAGGCTTTTGGCCCGGCTTTCCAGCCACAGATAAAGCACCAGCGCCAGGAGCAGTGGCGCGATAAAATAAATGACGCGGTAGGCCAGCAGGCCCGCGATGATTGCCCCATGCGAGAGGTGCTCCCCGCTCAGCAGCGCCAGGAACACCGCTTCCAGCACCCCAATCCCCGCAGGAATATGAATAATAACGCCTGCGATACTGCTGATCAGCAGCACGCCCAGCACCTGCGGATAATCCACCTGCTGTGCAAACAGCAACCAGATAATCATCCCCATCACCAGCCAGTTAGCGCTGGATACCGCAAACTGCAGCAGCGCCATACGGAAAGAGGGCAGGGCCAGCTTGTGGCCTTTTACCGTCCAGCGGCGGCGTTTGGAGAAAGCGCAGAGCGCGAGATAGAGCACCACAAAGGCCAAAAGCCCCACGCCAATCGTGCGTAGCGTGCCTTCACCAATAAACCAACCTTGTGGGATGGGCACCGCGCCGCTACTGAAGACGATGCCGGCCACCAATACGTAGCCCAGCCAGTTAGTGGCAATACTGAGCGAAAAAATACGCGTAATGGTGCTGCCGCTCAGGCCAAGCCGTGAATAAAGCCGATAGCGCATCGCCACGCCGCCTACCCAGGTGCTGAGCGTCAGGTTAAAGGCGTAGCAAATAAACGACACCAGCATCACCTGCCGCTTTTGCAGCTTGTGGCCGCAGTAAGCCTGGCCGATGAGATCGTAAAGGCCGTAAGTCAGGTAGCTCACCACCACCAGACCTACGGAAGCGAGAATAGCCGTGCGGTTATAGTGGGTAATCACGTTAAGCACGTCATGCCAGTTGACCTTGCGGGCGTAAATCACCAGCAGCACGACTACCGCAATAAAAAAGAGGCCGGTTAGCGCTTTTTTTACCCATTTCCAACGAGTATGTGACTGAGACATCAGGATTTTGCCCTCTCTTTTTCACTGTCCGATTCGACCCGGTCCTGGGTTTCCATCTCTGGCTGGACCGGCGGAGCAATCTGCGCCAGCTTAGGGGTATGCGCGGGCAGCCAGCCGGCAATAGCCGGGAAATGCCGCAGGAAGTGAAAGGCTACGATGCTTTTCCCCAGCTGCCACCAGTTTTGCGTAGGCAGCTTGTTCTCATCTACCCGCTCGCAGTCCTGAGTCAGCAGCCGGGTCAGCTCAGTGCGCAGGAGCTGGTTAAAAGAGCGATCGTGAATGATTAAATTCGCCTCCAGGTTCAGCGAAAGGCTGAGCGGATCAAGATTGCTGGAGCCGACCGTTGACCAGAAATTATCCTGTATCGCAATTTTGGCATGGAGCGGACGCCGAATATATTCATAAACCTCCACGCCACCGCTAACCAGATAGTTGTAGAGCAGTTCTGCGCCAACCTTCACGATCGGCATATCGGGCTTGCCCTGTACGATCAGTTTTACCGACACGCCGCGCTGGGCTGCCGAGCGCATCTCACGCAGCAGGTGATAGCCGGGGAAAAAATACGCGTTGGCGATAATCACCTCTTCTTTGGCCTCGCGCAGCATATCCATATAGTGTTGTTCGATATCGTCACGATGCTCATCGTTATCCCGCCAGACAAACAGCACCTGAGCGTCGCCCGGCGTGCGGTTACGGGCGACGCGGTGCGACCGTCCACCCCACCAGCGGCGTACCGGCTCCTTACTGTTAATCGCCTCTTTGACGTAGCGGGCAATATCTTCCACCACCGGGCCTTTGACCTCGACGGTATAGTCCTGTTTCGCTTCCGGGCCGTAGCTGGAGTTGTGCTCGGCGGAATAGTTAATGCCGCCGACAAACGCAATTTCACCGTCGCAAACCACGGTTTTACGGTGCATACGACGGAAAAGATTGGTCCTTACGCCAAAGACCAGCGGGCGTGGATCGTAAAAAATAAAGCGCACGCCAGCCGAGGTCAGGCTGCGGATAAATTCGGGCGAAAGGTCATTAGAACCGTAGCCGTCCAGCAGCATTTCAACTTTGACACCGCGCGCGGCGGCATCCAAAATCACCTCTTGTAATGCTTTACCGACCTCATCCTCAAAAAGAATAAAGGTTTCCAACAGGACACTTTCTTTTGCCCGGCGGATAGCCTCAAAGACGCGTGGAAAATATTGTTCGCCATTGGCCAACAGGCGCAGGCGATTACCGTCACGCCATTCCGTTTTCATAAGTGTATCTCCACAGCCAAAGGCGCGTGATCGGACAGGTGCGACCAGGGTCGCAGCGGTATTTTTTGTGGATGACTGATAGCGGCATTACGGACGTAAATTCTATCCAGTCGTAACAGAGGGAAGCGGGCAGGGAAGGTGCGCGCCGGGCGGCCAGTTTCCTGGCTGAATACCTCCTCCATCCCGGCTCCCTGTTGTAAAATCTTATTGGCTTTTTGCTGCCAGTCATTGAAGTCACCCGCCACCACCACGGGTTCATCCGGCGGCAGGGTGTTAAGCAGTTCGCAGAGCATAGTCAGCTGAGCGGTGCGATGGGCGTCTCGCAGACCTAAATGCACGCAAATGGTGTGTAAGATTTTGTCGCTGTCAGGGAGCGTGATTTTACAGTACAGCAGGCCCCGTTTTTCGGTCCCCTCTACGGAGATGTCGCGGTTTTCATAGGACAAAATCGGAAAGCGAGACAGCAGCGCATTACCATGATGCCCTTCCGGATAGACAGCGTTACGCCCATAGGCGAAGTCCTGCCACATCATCTCGGCCAGAAATTCGTAATGGGGCGTATCGGGCCAGTTTGACACTTTAATTGAGTGCAAATCGTGGGAGCCCATGACCTCCTGTAAAAAGACAATATCGGCCGAGGTCGCCCTCACTGCATCCCGTAATTCCGGCAAAATAAAACGCTTATTGGAAGCGCTGAAACCCATGTGTGTATTGATCGTCAGGACTTTTAATGAAAATCCTTGCGGTTTTTGTGACATACTGTGCGCGCTCTCCTCTTCGGATCAGGAAGAGTAAAGTGTAGTCCTTGTCACAAAAGTGTGCCGCTAAGTGCAGAAATTTACGGCATTAATTAAGAACTACGGTAGTCTGATGAAATGCGTTATCACTTACTGTGATAGCCAGGCTTGGGCAGATCGCCGTTGGGTCTGCCGGGAGATAAAAAATGAAGTGGTCCAATCGTGTTCAGATTGTTACCGGACAAACCCTTGTCCATATCACGCTGCACCTGCTGCTGATCGCCGCCCTCGTTTGGGGCTGGAAACATCATGCGCTGTTGCAGGTCAGCTCGGTGTTACTGGCGATGTATGCCAGCGTCTTTATCGCTATGCTGCCGGCCCAACATATGCCGCGCTTACGTCGCCTGGGCGACTTTTTGGAAGACGTCACCACCACTTACTATTTTGGCGCCGCAATGCTGGTGCTGTTTCTGCTTTCTCGTGTCGTGCATAACAACCTGCTGCTGGGTTGCGTTGGCGTAGTCATGCTGACCGGCCCTGCCGTAGTGTCGCTGCTGGCTAAAGAGCCGGTGCGCGCTCGCCGTTAAAGCCGGGCGGGCCGTAATGGCCCGCCATCTTACTCTCCCTCTGCTTTTCCGCTGTCCCCCCGTCACTTTTCAGGCCGCGAAAGAATATTTCGCTCCGGACGCGTAACATCTGTTATAATCCGGCCCTTACGCACCGTGGTTTGTGCCCCCTTTCAAGCGTCAGGCTGAGCCTGGCGTCATATTCTCCCCCTGGAAACTACACCGCTTGTCGCGGTCAGGGCGGAACCGGAGTCAGTCAACTTTATGTCATTTGATTCTCTCGGCCTTAATGCCGATATTTTGCGTGCCGTTACCGAACAGGGCTATAACGAGCCAACCCCGATTCAGCGTCAGGCGATCCCTGTAGTGCTTGGCGGGCGTGACCTGATGGCCAGCGCCCAGACCGGTACCGGTAAAACCGCTGGTTTTACCCTGCCGCTGCTGCAGCTGCTAAGCACTTCAAGCCCGCATCCAAAAGGTCGTCGCCCTGTTCGTGCGCTGATCTTAACCCCAACCCGCGAGCTGGCTGCGCAGGTGGGCGAAAACGTTCGTGATTACAGTAAATACCTGGATCTGCGCTCGCTGGTCGTCTTCGGCGGCGTCAGCATCAATCCGCAGATGATGAAACTGCGCGGCGGCGTCGACGTGCTGGTGGCAACGCCTGGCCGTCTGCTGGATCTGGAGCATCAGAACGCGCTGGATCTGTCTCAGGTCGAAATTCTGGTGCTGGACGAAGCGGACCGTATGCTGGATATGGGCTTTATCCACGATATCCGTCGCGTGCTGTCCAAGCTGCCGGCTAAGCGTCAAAATCTGCTGTTCTCCGCTACCTTCTCTGACGAGATCAAAACCCTGGCGGAAAAATTGCTGCACAACCCGGAGCAGGTGGAAGTGGCTCGCCGCAACACCGCTTCCGAGCAGATTACCCAGCATGTGCATTTTGTAGATAAAAAGCGCAAGCGGGAACTGCTTTCTTTCCTGATCGGCCGTGACAACTGGCAGCAGGTGCTGGTGTTTACCCGTACCAAGCACGGTGCTAACCATCTGGCTGAACAGCTGAATAAAGATGGCATCACTGCGGCAGCGATCCACGGCAACAAGAGCCAGGGCGCGCGTACCCGTGCACTGAGCGATTTTAAAGACGGCAATATTCGCGTACTGGTGGCGACCGATATCGCCGCGCGTGGTATCGATATTTCCGAACTGCCGCACGTCGTGAACTATGAGCTGCCAAACGTGCCGGAAGATTACGTACACCGTATTGGCCGTACAGGCCGTGCTGCGGCCACCGGCGAAGCGCTGTCGCTGGTCTGTGTGGACGAGCACAAGCTGCTGCGCGATATCGAACGCGTGCTGAAGCGTGAGATCCCGCGTATCGCTATTGAAGGTTACGAGCCGGATCCGAGCATTAAAGCAGAGCCGATTCAGAACGGTCGTCAGCAGCGCGGCGGCGGCGGCGGTGCAGGCCGAGGTCGTGGTGCACCGCAGGGTAATCGCGGTGGCGAGCGTAGCCAGAGCGGCAACCGTAGCGGTAGCGGCGGCGGTCGTGGACAGGCAGCCAGCGGCGAGCGTAGCCAGTCAGAGCGACAGGGCAACGGCCCACGTCGTCAGGGCGAAAGCGCTGGTGCACCGCGTACGAATAAAACCCGTCAGCGTCGCTCCAACCCGGCGTAACGGTAAACGGTAAACGGTAAACGGTAAAAAAGGGGATCTTCCGATCCCCTTTTTTTTGCTGGCGGCTAAGCCAGTCTCCTCTTTTTTCTATCAGCAACGGTTTGTGACATGCGCGTTTTACTGGCCCCGATGGAGGGCGTGCTTGATTCACTGGTGCGCGAACTGCTCACCGACGTCAACGATTACGATCTCTGCATCACCGAATTCCTGCGGGTGGTCGATCAGCTTTTGCCTGCCAAATCCTTTTACCGGCTCTGTCCTGAGCTGCATCACGCCAGCCGTACGCCTTCCGGCACGCTGGTGCGCATTCAGCTGCTGGGTCAGTATCCGGAATGGCTGGCAGAGAATGCGGCGCGTGCGGTGGAGCTGGGCTCCTGGGGAGTCGATTTAAACTGCGGCTGCCCTTCCAAAACCGTTAACGGCAGCGGCGGCGGCGCCACTCTGCTGAAAGATCCCGAGCTGATTTATCGTGGCGCGAAAGCGATGCGCGAAGCCGTTCCTGCCCATTTGCCGGTGACGGTTAAAGTACGGCTGGGGTGGGAATCCGGCGCGCGACAGTTTGAAATCGCGGATGCGGTAGAGCAGGCTGGTGCCACCGAACTGGCGGTACACGGGCGCACTAAAGAAGACGGCTACAGGCCGGAGCGTATCAACTGGCAGGCGATCGGTGAAATCCGTCAGCGACTGACTATCCCGGTTATCGCCAACGGTGAGATTTGGGACTGGCAAAGCGCGCAGGATTGTCTGCAGGTAACGGGATGTGACGCCGTGATGATTGGGCGCGGCGCGCTTAACGTGCCCAACCTGAGCCGGGTAATCAAATATAACGAGTCGCCTTTGCCCTGGCCGCAGGTCGTCATGCTGCTGCAACGCTACGTGCAGCTGGAAAAACAGGGCGATACGGGCCTCTATCATGTTGCCAGAATCAAACAGTGGCTGGGCTATTTGCGCAAAGCCTATCAGGAAGCCAACAATCTGTTTAGCCAGGTACGCGCACTGAAATCCTCAGGCGAGATCGCGCTGGCGGTGGATCGTTACGCGTTAACGGTGAGGTAGCTCACCATATAAATTACAAGTTTGTAACATTTTGCCGCGAAATCTCTTAGCCTGCTAAGGTATAATGCAGGCTTATCACTCTCATTTTCCGGCTCCGACATGTCTGCAACCCCAGCCTTATCCCGCGCTCAGCTTAACAAGCGCATCATTTCCGTAGTGATCTTTACCTTCTTTTGCTACCTCTCTATCGGTCTGCCGCTGGCGGTACTGCCGGGCTATGTGCATAACCAGCTGGGTTACAGCACCTTTATTGCCGGGTTAATTATCAGCCTGCAATACTTTGCTACCCTGATCAGCCGCCCGCAGGCCGGGCGCTATGCCGATCTCCTTGGCCCAAAAAAAGTGGTCATGATGGGGCTGATCCTGTGCGGGGTCAGCGGCTTGTTCAGCATTCTGGCGGTCATAGCCAGCGCGCCGCTGACCAGCCTGATATTGTTAGCGGCCGGACGAGTGGTGCTGGGGCTGGGTGAAAGCCTGACGGCCACCGGCTCCATTCTCTGGGGCATTAATATTGTCGGCACCACCCAAAGCGCACGGGTGATCTCCTGGAATGGCGTGGCGACCTATCTGGCGATGGCCCTGGGCGCCCCGCTGGGCGTCCTGCTCAATACCGCCTTTGGCATTCCCGGATTTGCCGGATTGATTGTGTTGATGGCGGTTTTCGGCTTCTGGCTGGCAACCCGGCGGCCGGCAGTCGTGGTGACCACAGGCCAGCGTATTCCGTTTACCCAGGTGTTTTTCCGTATCTGGCCGTACGGGTTGTGTCTGGGATTAGGAACGATTGGTTTTGGCGCTATCGCTACCTTTATTACGCTCTATTTCGCCCGTCACGGCTGGCATGGCGCGGCCTTTTCGCTGACGCTGTTCAGCATGGGCTTTGTGATGGTGCGCCTGGTGTTCGGCAATGTTATCAGCCGGTTTGGCGGCCTGCGCGTTTCTGCCTGTTCTTTTGCTATTGAGAGCATCGGGTTACTGATCCTCTGGCAGGCGCACTCGTCGCTGATGGCGGATATCGGTGCCTTTCTCACCGGCTCCGGCTTCTCGCTGATCTTTCCGGCGCTGGGCGTGGAAGCCATCAGGCAGGTTGCGCCGCAAAACCAGGGATCGGCGCTTGGCCTCTATTCTGCCTTTCTGGATTTCGGCTTAGGCATTACCGGGCCGGTGGCCGGTCTGCTGATGGGGTGGTGGGATATTGATACCGTCTATCTGGCGACGGCCATTGTGGTGCTGTTTGCGCTGATAGTCATTATGCGGCTGCGTCAGCGAGCGAGCGCGACGCCAGAAACGAGCTGATGGCTGCATCACAAGGATGCAGCCTGAAAACAGCGTTTAAAAGCGGGTGAAGAGCCAGTAAAGGGACGCGGAAAGCACAATCGACACCGGCAGCGTTAATATCCAGGCCATGGCCAGGTTGCGCAGCGTGGCAAGCTGTAGTCCGGACCGGTTAGCCGCCATGGTACCGGCCACGCCGGAAGAGAGGACGTGTGTAGTGGAAACCGGCAGGCCAAAGCCGTCTGCGGCGCCAATAGTCGCCATCGCCACCAGCTCTGCGCTTGCACCCTGAGCGTAACTCAGATGCGTCTTGCCGATTTTTTCTCCCACCGTTACCACGATCCTACGCCAGCCTACCATCGTCCCCAGGCCCAGCGCGATAGCCACCACAACCTTCACCCACCAGGGTATAAAGCGCGTAGCGTTATCCAGCTCCGCCTTTAGCGCATCCAGATCGCGCTGGGTCTGAGCAGGGAGTTTGAACTGCGGTTCGCTTTTCAGATGCTTAATGGTTTCCGAAGCCAGATACATATTGTTGCGGGTATTAGAAACCGCCCCGGCCGGTATTTTATCTACGGTGCCATATTGACGGATCTGATCGCCAATAGCCCCGGTTAGCTGCGCCAGGGCAGGCAGAACCTGCGGCGTTAGCGTCGTGGTGCGCACATAGGCTGTCAGCACATTGTAGGGAGAAGCCGGGGCCGGGACGCCGGGCGACTGGCGCAGCAGCTCCTGTTGCGTCACGGTAGCCAGCGCCGCTACGCGTGGGCTTTGCTCCGCAGGAATAGAACGGTTCAGCGCGTAGGCCATCGGCATGGTGCCCACCAGGATCAGCATAATCAGCCCCATCCCTTTCTGCCCGTCATTGGAGCCGTGTGCAAAAGAGACGCCGGTACAGGTTAAAATCAGCAGCCCGCGTATCCAGACCGGTGGCTTACGGTCGCCCTGTGGCGCACTATACAGACGGCGATTTTTCACCAGCCGCTTCATCAACAGCAACAGCAGGCCCGCGCAGACAAAGCCGACTACCGGCGACAGCAGCAGCGCATAACCTACTTTCAGCGCCTGATCCCAATCCACACCGCTGGTGCCGGTACGGCCGTGGATCAGCGCATTTGCCACGCCAACGCCGATAATAGAGCCGATAAGCGTATGGGAGGAGGAGGCTGGCAGGCCAAACCACCACGTCCCCAGGTTCCAGAGGATGGCGGAGAAAAGCAGCGCGTAAACCATCGCAAAGCCGCCACCGCTGCTCGCCTGTAAAATTAACTCTACCGGCAGCAGCGAGATAATACCGAAAGCCACCACGCCGCTGGAAAGCAGGACGCCCAAAAAGTTAAAGAATCCTGACCAGATTACCGCCACAGTTGGCGTAAGGGAATGGGTATAGATCACCGTTGCCACGGCGTTAGCCGTATCGTGAAAGCCGTTAACGAACTCAAAGCCCAGGGCAATCAGCAATGCCATCCCGAGCAGCAGATAAGGAACGTAGCTGGTGCTGGCGCTGCCTGCGTCGGTGACGTCGTGAAAAAGATTCACGCCAGCAAAGGCGATACCCAAAAGCAGCAGCAGGATAAACAGCAGGATCGAAAGCCGACTGTTTTTTTGAAACACGGGGCGACTGCTGGCCGCCGGATAGTGCGGAATTGCGCTGTTGTCGCTCATAAATCCTCTCAGCCGTCAGCGAAAAAGAGACACCTGTCTGAAGGTGTACGCAGAGTTGATGACAGTAAGATGACCGAAACGGGGCCGCGAAAAGCGTATTAACACGTCACCTGAGGTTAATCGCCTTATTTATCAGATATATCCCGCTGATTAACGGGCAAGTTATCAACTAAAGTATAGCCAACCCCGTCTGCTGTTTCAGAGGATTGTCCCCCTGCTTATGTCTTTTGCCTTATCCCGCCCGGGACTGACCGGCCTGCTATTACTGTCTGTGTTAACAACGGGGACGGCCCGTGCCGATACGGTCTGGATGAAAAATGGAGACCGCCTTAGCGGCACTCTACGCTCGCTAAGTGATAAAAAACTGGTGATGGATAGCCCTTATGGCGGGACGCTCTCGCTTGACTGGGGGGCGGTCAGTACGCTCTCCAGCGACAAGCCGATAGATCTGCGCAGCGGCAAAACCGTCCTTAAAGCGCAGCTGAAGGCCGCCGAACCCGGTTATATCGTGGTGCGAAAGGGCACTGAAGAGCAGCGCGTACAGGTTGCCAGGTTTGAAGAGTTTATGAAGCCGAAAGCCAAAACCGACTCACTGACCTGGACCGGTAATATAGACGTGGGCGTTAGCCTGAAAAAAGCGTCAACCCGTACTCAGGACTCCCATTTTTCCTACAACAATAAAATTAACGTCGGCAAATGGCGTAACGATTTCGGCGGCACTTTTACGCGCGAGAAAGAAGACGACAGCATGAACACGGAAAACTACAGTTTGCGCTACGCGCTGGACTATAAGTTCCAGGAACGCCTGTTCTGGCAGGGCAGGGCCAGCTACAAGCGTGACTGGGTGGAGGATCTTTCAGAACAGGCTTTGCTGGGCACCGGCCCTGGCTACCAGTTCTGGGATAACGAGCTGGGGTCTTTCTCGCTGGCGTTGCTGGGAGGCGCATTTACCTACGGCTACAGCGACGGAAGTGAAGACAGTCATTTGGGCGCGTCGCTGCGCTGGGACTACCAGCGCTTTCTTGAGGGCAGAAAGATTGCTTTGTTCAGCCGCGGCGACACCGGACACTCGCTGGATGGCAACATCTTTTCGCTGGATGCGGAGGTCGGCCTGCGCTACCAGTTGACCAGCTGGTCATCGCTGAATGTCAGCTACGGCCATAACCTGGTCAGCGGCACGCGCGATACGCTAAACGAGCGTAACTTTACGACTGGCCTGGGCCTGAAGTGGTAGCGGGCTTCACCGGCAGAAGCGTGCCGTGTAGCCCGCTTTATCCACTCTTTTACTCAGACTACCAGCAGCTTACCAGCGGCCTTTTTACGTTTATAAATCGCCATGGTGAGCAGCAGCGGAATAACAATGGCGACAACCATTGCCATGCCAAACACGCCCCAATATTGCGTTTTGACCGATAAAATCGCCGGCAGGCCGCCGACGCCAATCCCGTTAGCCATGACGCCAGACAGCCCGCAAATCAGACCGGCACAGGCCGATCCCACCATGCCGCACAACATGGGAAAACGGTATTTCATGTTGATCCCGTACATAGCCGGCTCGGTCACGCCCAGATAAGCGGAAATAGCCGCCGGCACGGAAATTTCCCGCTCGTTCACTTTCTTACTCATAAAGATGATGCCCAACACCGCCGAGCCCTGCGCCATATTCGACAGGGCGATAATAGGCCAGACGGGCGTGCCGCCAAGGTTCTGGATAAGCTGTAAATCTACTGCCAGCGTAGTTTGATGTACGCCGGTAATGACAAGCGGCGCATAGAGAAATCCGAACAGCGCAGCGCCAACGGGTGCAAAGGGCCCGGTCATCAGGTGACTTACGCCCCAGGCAATCCCGTTCCCTATAATGCGACCAAACGGCCCAATAAGGGTATGCGCCAGGAAGACCGCAATCAGCAGCGACACAACCGGCACCACGACCAGCGTTAAATAATCGGGCACGATACGTTTTAGCTTAAGCTCGACCCAGGCCAGCGTCAGGCCCGCCAGAATAGAGGGAATAACCTGAGACTGATAACCGACCTTATCGATAGTGAACCAGCCAAAATTCCACGACTCGGGCACCTGTTGGCCCAGCAGATAAGCATTCATCAGCTGCGGTGAAACCAGGGTGATCCCCAGCACAATGCCCAGAATCGGCGTGCCGCCCATTTTTTTTACTACCGACCAGCACAGGCCTACCGGGATATAAAAGAAAATCGCCTCGCCGATTAGCCACAGAAAATCGTAAATGCTTTTCCAGACGACCGAGGCTGCGGTAAGCGGGGCGTCGTGATAAAGCGGTAAATCGCCAATCAGATTGCGAAAGCCTAATATTAATCCTCCGCTGATTAACGCCGGCAGCAGCGGGAAAAAGATTTCGGCAAAGTGCGAAATCAGGCTTTCGTGCCATTTCATATTTTGTCGGGCTACCCGCTTGGCGCTTTCTTTATCCGTGCCGCTAAGCTGCGTCTGCTTGAGCAGCACCTGATACCAGTCATCCACGTCCGTACCAATAACGACCTGAAACTGTCCGGCATTGGTAAAACAGCCCTTTACCATCGGTAGCGTTTCAATCTCTTTGGGCCTGGCTTTCGCCGGATCGTTAAGCACAAATCTGAGCCGGGTAATACAATGGCTTACCGTGGCTATATTGCTTTTTCCGCCAACCATCTCGATCAGCTTATCAATATCCTGAGCATTGCTTTTTTTCGCCATTTTTTGCCTTCCAGAGGGGACAGAGAAGTCTGACGGTGAGTGTTATTTTAATGAAATGACGTCACGTTTTTAAAACGTAATGAAAACATAGCTGCTTAAAAAATAACCCCAGGCGCCAATGTTCTGATTATTGAAAACGATCACAGAATAGAGGCGGAAATTTCACGGAATTGTCGATGAGAAATGAAAAAAATAGCCGATTAAAAAGGGCCAGCGCGGCCGGTTTTCAGGGGGGATGGGCTTGTTTATGTCCCGGTTAACGTAAAAATAAGGCATTAAATTAAGTCTGGCTTTATTTGCCTGTGCAGCATGAAGTAAAACACGGCAGCCTCTTTTAATCCGTTATCCGGTTCAGGCGATCTTCCTTCAGAAGTTGCCGCAGCCGATAACAGGTAAAAAAAAACGGGCCATTAGGCCCGTTTTTGCTGGTCAGTGAAGACCAGGCATTCGGTTACGACTGTGCTGGCGTAACGGTTTTACCTGTCACTTTAGAGGTTTTATCGTAAACCGGGCCAGGCTGCGCCGGAACGATAAAGCTGCTGCCGGTTGCCGCAGGAGCCTGCTGCGTATCGGTGGCCTGGCCTTCTGCAGGTGCGGGTTGACCATTATCGTTCGCGGCAGGAGCCTGCTGCGTGCCGTTGGTCTGACCCTCTACAGGGGGCTGGCTATTGTCGTTCGCGGCAGGAGCCTGCTGCGTGCCGTTGGTCTGACCCTCTACAGGTGCAGGCTGGCCGTCAACCGTTGCGGCAGGAGCAGCCTCCCCCGCGTTAGCGCCCTGCGGCGTAACCGGCGTGGCCGGTTTTTCGGTCGGCTGCGCGCCTTCGTTTTCCTGGACCGGGATCGGAGCGGCATAGCCGTTACCGGCTGCCCCGTTAACCTTGGTCGGCATCCCGGTACGATCTTTTAGTGCGGCTTCAAGGCTGGCGCTGTCCACGCTGGCATCGCTAACCACTTTATTCACGGCCGCAGTCAGCGTCAGCGGCACCGGCTCGCGAGAGTTAAACTGCTCTTCAGTCTGCGACAGCGGGTTATGCACCTCGATATAACGGGTGCCGTCCGGCTCCACGCTCGCTTTCACCGGCTGATCGATAAACTGCACGCGCGTACCGACTGGAATATTGTCGAACAGCCATTTGATATCGTCGGCACGCAGACGCACGCAGCCATGGCTGACGCGCAGGCCGAT